>PWZK01000272.1 GCA_003567495.1 Candidatus Brocadiaceae bacterium | reverse complement strand
GCTACCGATATTTCGCTCCTGGTGGGCACTGAAAGCAATGACCAGCTAAATTCCTGGGACAGGGAGAGGATCGCAAAGGCGCTGGAGATCGAAGCAGACCTCGACAGCGAGCTTGCCGCCGATATCGCATCGGATGTTGAGAAGAAAGTGCTCGACAGCGGCCTGACCCGCATCTCGACCGCGCTGATCCGCGAACTGGTCGATAACGAACTTTTCGAGCGCGGGCTCACCGCCAGGCTCGAGAAACAGGCGGTGCTGGGAATGCCGAAATACGACCTCGACACCATAGTAAAGGCAAAGAGTAACGAAAATGCCAACATCGCCCAGAACAACCCGGAAGCGATAAACCTCGCCGTTGCCGAGCATACGCTCAAACAATACGCTCTCAAAGAGGTTTTCTCCCCGGATGTGGGTGAAGCACATATGATGGGCAAACTGCACCTGCACGATCTCGGCTATCCGACCAGGCTGTACTGCTCGAGCCACTCACTGGAATATCTGAAAAAATACGGCCTCCACCTGGAAAACCTTGACTCCTCCAGCGCTCCGGCCAGACATGCAGGAACCCTGACCGGGCATCTCAACACCTTCCTGGCCTCCATGCAGGCCTACTATGCCGGCGCCCTCGGCGTCGGGTATATAAACATTTTCTACGCGCCCTACCTGGAAGATGCGAGCTACGAACAGATGAAACAGGAAGCTCAACACCTGATCTTCAGTTCCTCTCAAAACGCCTTCAGCCGCGGCGGTCAGACGCTGTTTCTCGACTTCAACATACATACCGGCATACCGCGTTACCTGGCCGACGTTCCGGCCATAGGGCCGGGTGGCAAATATACGGGAAGGACCTACGGCAGCTACGAAAAAACCGCCCAGCGTTTCTGCAAGGCCATGCTCGACGTGTGGCGGGAAGGAGATCAATATGGCAATATATTTGCTTTCCCGAAATGCGACTTTCATATCAACGAGGATACTCTTACCGATCCGGCCCAGCGCGAATTGCTGGAATATGCATGCCAAATCGCCTCGGAAAACGGCGTCACCTATTTTATCTTCGATCGGGATGAAGTCACACTCAGCGCATGCTGCAGGCTGCGCACGGTTATAGAAGACCAGCACATGATAAAACATCCTGAAAGCATGCGCTTCTGCGGCTTCCAGAACGTTTCTATAAATCTGCCGCAATGCGCTTACAGAAGCAACGGAGATTTTGAGGCCCTCTACAGAGAAATAGATGATGTGCTGGAGATCGCCGTTAAGGCGCACCTGCAGAAAAAACAGTTCATATCACACCTTATGAGCTCCCCCAGGATGCCGCTGTGGCAGGTCGGAAAGGAAGCGGCCGACGGGCGCCCGTATGTAGACCTTAACGCCGCCACTTATATAATAGGGCTCGTAAGTCTGAATGAATGCATGCAGTTTATGACCGGAAGAGAACTGCATGAAAGCCGGGAGGCGGTAAGAAAAGGGCTGCATCTGGTGCGATATATGCAGTACCGCGCAAAAGACCTGGGCAAGAAACACGGGCTGAAAATAACGCTCGAAGAATCGCCGGCTGAAAGCGCCGCCAGGCGTCTGGCAAAGGTGGATCTAAAACAATATCCCCGGCAGAGCCGAAGCGTAATTAAAGGCAATATAGACAACAACGAGATGTACTACACCAACAGCATTCACCTGCGGGCCGACGCCCCGGTGGATCTCCTGACCAGAATACGCACCCAGGGCAAGTTCCACCGCGCCATCGAAAGCGGCGCCATAGTTCACGCTTTTGTCGGTGAGGAGCGCCCGCCCGCCGCCGGCATACAAAACCTGGTCGAAAAAACTTTCCGCCAGACGCAGACCGCACAACTGACCATAAGCCCGGAGTTTACCATCTGTAATTCGTGCCATAAAAACACGCCCGGGCTGAAGCAGACCTGCGGGCATTGTGGCAGCGCTCAGGTGTATGGGCTGACGCGTATCGTCGGCTACTTCAGCCGCGTCAATAACTGGAACAAATCAAAAACCGGGGAACTGAAAGACCGGCACCGTGGCAACTACAGCGTAAGCGCCGTGAATCAACAGACAAACGATGGTGCACTTTGAGAAGCTACATGAACATTAACTTTTTACAGGAGACTAAGTACAATGGAAATACTCGTATATGGAAAGCAGGGTTGTGGACTGTGCAAAAGCGCAAAGAAAAAAACCGAGGTGCTTTTGAAAAAATGGGGAAAAACCGGCGATTGTTCCGTAAAACTGATCGATATGGATACGATTTACGGCGCTGCGGAGGGGGATTACTTTGACGTATTCGATATCCCGTCGGTATTCGTTATGGAAGATCGCTGGACGGTCGTTCAGAGGTGGGACGGGCACGCGCCGCCTAGCGATGGGCTGCAAGTGGCGTTGCAGAATGCAGAAGGCGTCTTAGAAAATACACGTTCACTTGAAGTCCGGTTGTGAATGTGGTTAAAATGGGCGATCAATAATTATACACGTCCCCAGGTATTAGTTTGTAACTCCTCAGTAGATCTTGTGTTGTTTGTGCATATATACGCAGGGGCGGTTTGAAACGTGGCACACGGAATACTTTCGATCGTTCGATGTCGGGTGTTAATTGGTTTTTTGGCAGGCACATAAAGAGCTTGGGGAGACTAAGGAGTGGAAATCAAAGGGTTCATACAAAACAGCCTTCTGGAGTGGGAGGGACGGGTTGCATGTGTAATATTCCTTCCGCTTTGCAACTTCCGGTGCCGTTACTGTCATGCAGGGCATCTGATTGAGCCCAATCTGCTTGAAAACATAGAAAAAAAACAGGTTCTGGCATACATGGAAAAACAGAAGGGGTGGCTCGACGGCGCCGTAATTACCGGTGGTGAGCCCACTCTGCACGGATATGAACTTTTTGAACTTGTCATACAGATCAAGGAAATTGGACTTGAAGTAATGCTTGAAACAAACGGCACCAACCCGCTCTGGGTGGATAAGTTGCTGAGGAACAACCGGCTCAGCGCCATATCAATGGACGTAAAAGCTCCGCTTGACGCCGAATCATATCGAAAGGTCACTGGCGTGGACTTTGAGATCGAGTTCATACGAGAGTCCGCCGAAAGGATACTTGAGAGCGGGGTGGAACATGAGTTCCGTATCACGGTGGTGCCCGGCCTGGTCGGTATAGAAGAGGTGCGTGCCATAGCAGCCGAGCTTAAGGGTGCACAGAGCATCGCGCTCCAGAATTTCCTCCCCGATTATTGCCTGGATAAAGACCTGCAGCAAATCCCTCCCTTTTCTCCTGAAGCGTTGGAAAAGATGGCGGATGTCGCCCGTCCGTTCGCCGAAAAAGTGGTGGTTCGCGGACGTGACCGTGCTGCCGTAGCCGCCGCTAAATGACCTGTAAAAGCTGGTTACTGAGAATTCACCTTTCCTTCAACTCGGTATTGAAGAATGAAAAAATTTGCATTTATAGGCGCAGGAAGCTTCGGTTTTACGAGAAAACTTGTCAAAGACATCCTTTCATTCCCGGCGTTTGCGGAGTCGGAAATCGCATTGATGGACATAGACGTCAAACGTCTGTCGTATATCGAGCGAGCCGTAAAGAAAATTGCCGAAGCCGGCAACTATCCGGTAAAAATCACTGCAACAACAGACCGCCGGGAGGCCCTGAAGGATGCTGACGGCGTTCTTATCACCATTCTTCAAGGCGGGGTACAGGTCTGGCGCAGCGACATTGAAATTCCGAAGAGATATGGTGTGGACATAAACGTCGGCGATACGAGAGGCCCGGCCGGCGTCTTTCGCGCGCTGCGCACGATCCCTGTAATGGTGGATATAGCACGAGACGTGGAAAAATACTGTCCCGACGCCCTGGTGCTCAACTATACTAACCCCATGTCAATGCTGATAAGGGCGGTCCAGGCGTCGGCTGACGTGCGTATAAGCGGGCTTTGCCACAGCGTGCAGGGAACCGCCGCAATGCTTGCCAGATGGATAGGCGCGCCCATGCAGGAGGTGACCTATTTTTGTGCCGGCATAAACCACCAGGCATGGTACCTGGAATATAAATGGAACGGCAAGGATGCCTATCCGCTTATCAAGAAAGCCGTAACCGAAAACAAAAGCATCTACAACGTAGAACAGGTAAGAAACGAAATGTTTTTGCACCTCGACTACTACGTTACCGAATCGAGCGGACACAATTCCGAGTACAACCCGTGGTTCAGAAAAAGAAAAGATCTTATAGAAAAATACTGCACCCATGGAACCGGTTGGAATCCGGGTGAATATGCTTACATACTGAAGGCATATCTCAAAAAAGAAGATGGTTGGGAAGACGAGATGAAGCAGTGGCTTGAAAAGGACGAAGTGGACCTGAAAAGGGGACATGAATATGCGGCATCCATTTTCAACGCTGCACTTGGGGACGGCGCGGCTTTTGAGTTCAACGGCAACGTTCGCAACTTCGGTATCGTAGAAAACCTGCCCCGCGGCTGCTGCGTGGAGGTCCC
Source organism: Candidatus Brocadiaceae bacterium (assembly GCA_003567495.1). Classification (GTDB taxonomy): domain Bacteria; phylum Planctomycetota; class Brocadiia; order SM23-32; family SM23-32; genus PUMZ01. The sequence continues at coordinate 602 of PWZK01000272.1, read as the reverse complement.
GGTGCTGGCCTCGCCGCGGGGGCTCGATCCGATTCATGTAGGCAGGCTGCCCGAACCGGTGGCCGTCCTGAATCATGTTAATGCTGTCTGTGAGGAACTTGCCGTTGAAGGAGCTCTGCAAGGAGACAGGCGCATGGTATTTCACAGCATCGCAATGGATCCACTGACATCGGCAGTTCTGAGCCTTGCGGAAATAGAAGACATGGTAAACGAGATGTTTGAAGCAAACCGGCAGTGGCTGCCCGATTTTTAGAGTTCTGGGAGCAGTGCACTGGTTCACCGGTAAATCGACGTTGTCCCATTCGTAGTTGAAGGTTGAATGGCTACTCCAACGGAATGAATTGTATTCCAATGTCATATTGTTGTCAAATAAGCTTGAATTAAATAGAATAGGGGTCTGACCCATACCTTAGAATAGGGGTCTGACCCAATATAGCTCCTTTGATAACAAGGCGATGCGCATGTTTTATCCCTCAAAAATGGGTCTTAAAACGCATTTTCTTGGGGTATTTTGGGGCTTTAAGGGCTTTTTGCCGGGTAGGTATAATGTGGAATTAGGAATCAACGGCAACGGCAGTCCGCAGATTTCGCAGATCAAGCAG
>PWZK01000016.1 GCA_003567495.1 Candidatus Brocadiaceae bacterium | reverse complement strand
CGGATGGTGAAAATCGAGATAGACCTGGGCGCCGGCGATGAAGAAGCTACGTTCTGGACATGCGACATATCGAAAAGATATGTCGATATAAATGCTGATTACACTACCTGAACTTTCCAGGGCAGGACGGCAATTACGAATGACGAATATCCAATGTCCTTGGACTTATTTGAAACTTGAGATTTTGAATTTGTAATTGCCGTTCTGCCATGGAAAGTTCAGGTAGTGTACTCGGCATTTATATCGACATATCTTTTCGATATGTCGCATGTCCAGAACGTAGCTTCTTCATCGCCTGCGCCCAGGTCTATCTCGATTTTCACCATCCGGCTTTTCATTTCCCGGGAGGCATCTTTGCCCGTAGGGCAGCCGTCTTCTACGACAAGGGTATCGCCCAGGCGCAGGCTGACGCGATCGGGGGCAAATCCAGCGCCGCTGTAGCCGGCTGCACATATAATGCGGCCCCAATTAGGATCCTCGCCGTTTATGGCACATTTAACCAGCAGGGAATTGGCGATACTCCCGGCCACCAGCCTTGCGTCCGGCTGCGATGCGCAGCCGCATGCGCGGATCTCAATCTGCTTGGTAGCGCCTTCCCCGTCGGACACTATCTGTATCGCCAGGTTTCGCATCAGCGCAAACAGGGCCTCGCAGAAACGATCCCGCACAGCGGCATTATCCAGGCTCAACCCGGAATCACCGCTTGCGGCCAAAAATACGCTGTCGTTGGTGCTCGTGTCGCCGTCTACATTTATATTATTAAAAGTGTTTTTTGTGCAGCTGCTTAAAATATCATTCAGGGTCGCCGCGTCCGCCGACATGTCGGTTGTGATGAATGCCAGCATCGTGGCCATATCCGGCGCGATCATGCCGGAGCCTTTCGCCATACCGCCGATAAAAGCCTCAACGTCCCCATGCCTGATACTTACAGCACAGGCCTTTTGCCTGGTGTCGGTGGTCATAATCGCCTTTTCCGCCAACCGGGCGGCCCGGATGTCGGTAGAAAGAGAGACGTAAGATTCTCTCAGGCCGGCTTCTACCTTGCACAAAGGCAGCGGGCGCCCGATAATGCCGGTAGATGCAAGTGCAACCTGCACGGGCCTGCAGCCGGCCAGGCCAGCGACTATGTCCGCCATCCGTTCGGTGTCTTTTATCCCCCTTTGGCCGTTGCAAGCGTTTGCATTCCCGCTGTTGACGGCTATAGCACGAAGGCTGTCAGTGGGCAGAATCGCCCTGCACCATAGCACTGGCGGGGCCGCGAACAGGTTTTTGGTGAAAACCCCGGCCGCGCTCAGCTTGTCTTCGCCGACAATAAGCGCAATGTCCGGCGTCTCCGGCCCGTTTTTCAACCCGCATGCGGCCGATCCCGCGCTGAATCCCCTCGGCGTAAGTATTGAGCCATTTTCAATAAATTCCAAGAACACAAGCTCCCGACAAGAGAAAAGTCTTCATTCCATTCAAAGCGTGCCTTTAGTTGACGGAACCCCGCCTGCGGAATCCGGGTCTATAGCAGCCGCCCGGCGAAGGGCACGTGCCAGAGCTTTAAAAACCGCTTCGGCTATATGATGCGAGTTAGCACCGCGCACGCTTTGCACATGCAGGGTTATGCCGCAGTGCGTTACAAAGGCATGTAAAAACTCTTCGATCAGGCCGGTATCAAAGTCACCGATCTTCTCTGTGGGGGATTCAACTTCGAAGGCCAGATAGGGTCTTCCGCAGATATCCAGTGCGACCGAAACGAGACTCTCCTGCATCGGCACCGACACGTCGGCAAAACGATTGATCCCTGATTTACCCCCGAGTGCGCTTTTGAATGCACCCCCCAGCACTATCCCCACATCTTCAGTGGTATGATGGTCGTCCACATTCAGGTCGCCTTCGGCATTTATATCTATATCGAATCGCGCATGAGCGGCAAGAAGCTGAATCATATGGTCAAGAAACCCGACTCCCGTATTCACGTCGCTGCGACCCGTTCCATCGATACAAATGCTCAAACTGATCCGGGTTTCGTTTGTTTTACGTTTTTTTTCGCCGCATCTTTTTTTATCATTCATTTTGAAGTTCCTCTTCTTTCATTATTGAGCCGAGTGCCTCAAGCAGCAGGTCGATCTCGCCATCCGTGCCTACCGTGATGCGCAGGCAATCGTCCAGCCGGGGCATATCAAAGTATCGGACAAGTATTTTGTTTTTCCAGAGAGCTTCAAACACGTTTTTCGCCACGGCGTGTTCGGGTGCTCGTGCCAGAACGAAGTTGGTGTGCGTTGGCAGACAGAAAAAACCAAGTTCCTGCAGGCCGAAGACAAGTTTTTCGCGCGTATTGATTATTCTGCCGACGTTTCTCTCAAGCCACCGTTGGTCTTCGAAAGCTGCAACCGCACCTTCAACCCCCGGTTTGCTGACATTGTAGGAGTCCTTTACTTTCATCATTTGCCCGATAACGCCGCTGTTTGACAGTGCAAAACCGAACCTTAGACCGGCAAGGCTGTAAGATTTTGAAAGCGTGCGGGTGACTATCACGTTGTCGCACTCCCGTATAAGTCCGAGACAATTTTCTTCCGCAAAATCAACATACGCCTCATCTATGAGCAGCATGCCCTCAAGCCGGCCTGCGAGACGTTTGATTTCCCCGGGAGATATCATGGTGCCGCTGGGTGCGTTGGGATTGGCAAGCAGCGTCAAGGCGGCGCCTGTATCGGCCAGTTCGGGCGGCAGGGAGTAATCCTCAGGAAAATTCACGACGACGCTCCGGGCCCCCTGTATGTCTGCAAGCACTCCGTAAAGACTATATGAAGGGTAAGGAAAAGCAATACTATCACCGCTGTCGCAAAACGTACGAACAGCTATAGTAAGCAGGTCGTCGGAACCAAACCCGCATATTATCTCATCAGGGCTCAGGTCCAGCACTTCTGCGGCTGCTGTTCTGAAGCGATCGGCAAGAGGCTGCGGATATTTTCTTATCGATTCTCCGCATGCCGTGCGCATGGCTTCCACCGCCTGCGGCGACGGCGCGTACGGGTTTTCATTCGTGTTCAGCTTGATAAATTCCCCGTCTTCCGGCTGAAGCCCCGGAGTATAGCCCTCCATGCGCAGTATAGAATTGCGAACATATTTTTTCTGAGTTCCCATAAAGCAGCAATTATCACTTTCCGGGGAGAATGGCACATGCCAGAAAACCGGCCAGTGCCGCTTTTGCAATATCCCACAGGATAAAGGGGGCTACTGCGAACGCAAAGGTGTCGTGAAGGCCCGCGCCCGTAAACGCTGCGAACTGAAGGGCGCCGAAGAAATAGATTATGCCCACCGCCAGGAGCATGACAAGCGGAAGCACCAGCGGGCGCATAATACGGCGTTGCGTGTGCCGAACGGCCAGTCCTATAAAAAGCGCGGCCGGCACAAAACCTATCAGATAGCCGCCGGTGAAGCCGAGAAGTGCGGCGCTGCCGGCGAAAAATCCCGTAAACCACGGCAGGCCGGCATACCCCAACCCGAGATAGAAAACCTGACTCAACGCGCCATACCCCCCGCCCAGAAGCACACCGGCCAGAAGGACTGCAAAGACCTGTCCGGTAACGGGCACCGGCGTGCCGGGAAGATGAAATCTTACCTGCGCAGCAACGCCGGTAAGAGCGGCCATGCCAAAAGCACAGGCTATTTTTGATGCGATGCACAGGGAATCGCAACGGCTGAATGCTCGCGTCCTGATCGTATCATACCTTTCAACAATCCCCGCTAACGTTTCCATAAAATTTTCTCCTTTTACTGGTTTTTTGTATTATTCGGTCCTAACCCGCCTATTTCACGCGTTCCCAGTGGTGCAGATGCGAAGAAATCGAGCGTCGCTGTATTCGTATACTGCAAGTGAAGATTTCTGAAGCAGATGCGCCGCTGGGGGACGCGCCCGCAGGGCCTGCCTGCTGCAGGCAGGTAAATCGTCGTTTGAAGCGCTCAAATACACACTGTAAAATTCGAGCCACCCTGAAAATACTATTTAACATATTGATTGTAAAGTCGTTATATTAATTTTTGTCGTTTGTTTATGAAATATGCGGGCTAAAAGACATGGATATCATAATCTATTATCAGGAGCTTTTGCAAGTTAAATAGCAAAGTGAGGAATTTGCGCTGTAAGCTTTTTTGCTTGCATCGGAGCACAAATTGTCCGGCGATCCTCTATGTTTTGCGTCCTCCGGGCGCAACTTCCTTATTTTTCCCTGTCTGCCGGCCTGTCTGCAGACAGGCAGGCAGGCATGCCTCGGAAAGGATTCAGATAACTGTTTGTTTGCATATTTTCCAGATTTTATTATCATATTAAGGATGGAGAAAAACTACAAAACCGTATCGCTCGCGGACGGCATACCGTATAGCGAAATCTACAGCGCTATTGCCGGACTGTATGGTTCGATAAAAGTTTCGGAAAATGAGCCTTTATACTGGGACAAGGCCGAGCTTGTGAGGTTTTTCAAACGGGTCGGCGGCGTGCCACAAAGCCACAACAGACGCCGGGCATCGCTGAGAGTTCTTTTGGCGGCGGAGCGGATGGCGCAGAGTGGTGGCGCGCCCGTTTCCGAAGTCTATCAATTGCTGTGCACTTTCACGGCCTCCGAGGATTGCGGCTTGTGCCTGCAGCGCCCGCAATGTCCTTTATGTCCCATTGCACACATGTGCCGGCATGCATCCCGCAAGATCACAAGCGAAGACCTGCCACCTGGCGAGCGACCGCGAGAACGCCTGCTCGAAAACGGCCCCGAAAATCTGACCGACTCGGAACTTCTGGCGATATTGATCGCCGGCGGTGGCGGCGGCGAAAGTGCAACGGAGCTGGCAAAGCGCCTTATGGCCACTTACGGAACGCTTCAGCGCCTGGAACAGGCCGGTGGGAGCAAGCTTTCAGGTATTAAGGGGATAGGCAAGAGCAAGGCCGCGCGAATAACCGCTGCTTTCGAGCTGGGCGTGCGCAGTCTGGCCAGACCAATAGGATCCGGCACCCCCGTAAAAGGCAGCAGGCAGGCGTTCGAGCATTACAGACATAAATTTTTCAACCTGAAAAAAGAGGTTTTTTTCAGCATTCTGCTCGATACCAGGCACCGCGTGATCTGCGAAGAAAAAGTGGCAATTGG
>PWZK01000134.1 GCA_003567495.1 Candidatus Brocadiaceae bacterium | reverse complement strand
GTTATGTGAACCTTTTGGTAAGGTGCAGTGGCACACCCCGCAAAAGCTATAAAAAACAGCACCAGCAGCGCCGCCAACAACCCTTTTATGGTGTCACCACAGTAAATCATTACTATTGATGCTTGTCATAATATCCGAACCAGTGATGCCCTGGCCTGTCGGTTAATTTTTGTATCCTTACTTCGGGTTTTTCCGGTGAAACCATAGCAGCCGGTTGTATTTAAGGGGAAGGAGTCTGGATCTGCGCCAGCCCGGTTTTCAACTCTTTGACACCTCTGGCTCAATCGACGCCGGGGTTACCGTCCAGTTCCGATATCGACTCCTGGAGCCGTTCTTCCGGCAGGGTAGAATCAACAAGTTTTCCGTCCAGGTAAGCTTCGTAAGCCGACAGATCCAGAAGCCCGTGTCCGCTGTAGCAGAACACTATAGATTTATCTTTCCCCTCCTCCCTGGCTTTTTCAGCTTCCCTGATCGCGGCGGCGATCGCATGTGTGGTCTCGGGCGCCGGTATGCTTCCTTCCGTCTGTGCCCAGGTAAGCGCGGCACGATAGCACTCCAGTTGATCCAGCGACATCGGCTCCAGCAGCCCGTCAACGGCGGCCTGGCTGACCAGTGGCGCCATGCCGTGATACCTCAATCCTCCGGCGTGTATGCCCGGCGGCACGAACGTGTGGCCCAGACTGTGCATCGGCAGCAGCGGGGTTGTTTTAGCAACATCCCCGTAGTCGTAGGCAAACCGGCCGCGCGTAAGCGTGGGGCATGCGGTCGGCTCTACCGGTATTATTGTAATATCGGCGCCGTCTATTTTTTCGGCTATAAATGGGAACGACAGCCCCGCGAAGTTGCTGCCGCCGCCTGCACAACCGATAACAACGTGCGGAAGGCCCACGCCGGCATTTTTCAGTTGTTTGCGCGTTTCCAGGCCTATAACCGTCTGGTGGAGCATTACGTGATTTAGCACGCTTCCGAGCGCGTAGCGTGTTCTGCCGGATTCGTCCCCCGTTGCTTCTTCAATGGCCTCGCTTATTGCAATACCGAGGCTGCCGGGCGTATCGGGCATTTTTTTCAGTATTTCACGGCCTGTCTTACTCGCCTCACTCGGGCTGGGGATGCAGTCGGCCCCCCATATGCGCATCAGCACCTTTCGAAAAGGTTTTTGCTCAAAGCTTATTCGCACCATATAGACCTTGCATTCTATCCCAATCAGCCCGCATGCGTAGGCCAGGGCGCTTCCCCACTGACCGGCTCCTGTTTCGGTCGTGAGCTTTTTGATCCCGAACTCCTTATTATACCATGCCTGAGCGACCGCCGTGTTTGGTTTGTGGCTTCCGGGCGGGCTGAGGCTCTCGTCTTTATAATAAATCCTGGCAGGGGTGTTGAGATGTTTTTCAAGGGCCACCGCGCGCCTTAGGGGCGTCGGCCGCCATCGCATCAGAATCGCAAGTACCGGCTCCGGTATCTCTATCCAGCGCTCGGAGCTTACTTCCTGTTCGATAAGGTTCATGGGGAAAATGGGCGCCATTGTTTCAGGTGTTATAGGCGTCCCGTCTGCGGTCAGCGGCGGGCGAAGCGGGTTGGGCAAGTCAGCCGCGAGGTTATACCAGCTACGCGGCATCTCGCGCCCGGAAAGGAGTATGTTCGTTTTTTCCATTTTGCTGTCCTTTATTAAAGTTAAGATGCTAATACTTTTTCAAGACGGAGCTTGAAAAAGTATTAATAAAACGACCACGACAACGTCTACGACTAAACGGCATACGACATCATTTTTTGGTACATCGACAAATTGTTGTCGATGTTGAGACGTTATAAGCGCCTGAGCGCCTACGCAGAAAAAATTACAAATTCAAAAATCCATGCACCGATCATTCAGGTTCGTCCTCTTCAAGCACTACGCGGCTGTGTTTGCTGTTTTTTTCGACATTCAAATCCCGTCTGTAATACATACAGCGGCCTTTTGCCGCGCCGCCTTCTTGTTCTTCGAATAGATGCTTTTGGAAAAAGGGACAACCCTCGCAGTCCGGTATATAACTGCCGCAGCATCTTTTAGGCCGGCTCCGGGTTTTTGACCGGGGACGGAGGTGTGCGGTTTTTTTAGTACGCCCTCCGGTGCGGGAAAAAAAGCGGAACAAACCCGATAAACTCGAAAATATTTTCCTGAAATACCCCATTAGTTCTTCCCGTCGATGTGAATAATCGTATATATTTAGTGAACCACCTGCCTGCCTGCAGCAGGCAGGCGTCTTCCCCGGGAACGCGGACGTCTCGTCCGCACGTATATATTCAGTAAACCACGTTAAAAGTAGCGCAGGCGTTCTCGCCTGCATTCGTTTTTGTGTAGCGCCCCGGCCTCCCGTATGATGCAGGCGGGACGCCTGCGCTACAAAAGGCAACCATGTAGTAAACCAACGTGGTTCACTGAAGGATTACTAAACGCCTATAATACACCTAACAGAGGCCGGGATGCAAACAATAGCGTGCCACCGGGCATTCCCTGCATAAAGGCCGTTTCGGGCGGCAGATCTCCCGTCCGAGCTTTATCATGTTCATGTGTACGCTATAGGTTTTCTGTGGCGGTATAAGTTCGGACATTATGGCATGTGCCCTGACGCGTCCGCAGCGAGCATCCAGCAGCCCCAGGCGCTCGCCGGTGCGCAGCACGTGTGTATCGACAACAAATGCGGGCCGGCCCAGGCCGAAAAGCAGCACCAGGCGCGCGGTTTTTATCCCGACGCCTTTGATTGCTGTAAGTTCTTCCTGTGCTTGTTTGATGGGCAAACCGTTCAAAAAATCAAGGTTGTAGCCGCCCCGCGCGTTCAGCCACGACAGAGCGGCATGGATGCTTGCAGCCTTTTGCCGGGCCAGTCCGCTGCAGCGGACTGCTTTCTCCAACGCAGGCAGCGGGGCGGCCCGGACGGCCTCCCATCCGCCAAACGTTTTAATAAGCGAATCGAAGGCGCGTTTGCTGTTCGAATCTGTCGTGTTTTGCGACAGAATGCCCCTGACAAGTACATCTAAGGGGTCCCGGTCCGGGCGCACCTCTGCGCCGAAACGTTTCTCGAGAGCTGCTATGATTTTTTGGATTTGTGGCATTGTACGTTCTCAATAAGCTGGGCCATCACCACCGTGTATTTTACCTTAAAAGCGCAGAAGTGCAAAGAAAACCGGCGGACGCTGGAATATAACAGGATTATCATTTATAATGAGGCACGGTAGAGTTGTTTTAGCACCGGCCCTAACGTGACAGTTTGCGTTGCTCCGGTGGTTTTTAGGCCTGGCTCAATATTTTCAAAGGAGATTATTTCAATGCAGAATAAAGGGACGGGGAATCGGTGTGAGAATTCGGCAATGCCCTCATGGGCGGGCGAGCAGCTCGCGTTAAGGTATTTGCTGGAAAACTGGATTTCGCAGGAAATAGACCGTTATGACCGGGAGGGTTTTGACGGCCTTTTCGCGGGTAAGGGCGGCCATGCGCTCGATGAGGCCGGCGGCTACACGCGCAGTTTCGTCTCGGCCTTTTGTCTCAACGGAGACCGGCGTATCGAGCAGTTCATGAAAAGATTCAGGGACGACTGGCACCATGCTCTGACCGAATCAGGCCATTTCTACCACGGCTACGACTCAAACGAAGAGGGTGATTATATAACCCATACCGCTGAAGCATTTACCCAGTTTCTGCTGAACGTCCTTTATTTGGATATTTCGGATGAAAAAACCGTATCTATGGTAGAAGATGCCGCAGAGCATCTGGGCAATTGGAACCCCGAAGTGCAGGACTGGTATGACTGGGACAAACACGTATTCCTGAGTTATTTTCTGGGCACACGTTCGTCGTATCATAAACCGCCATACAACCGTCAGTCCACACGTCATTTCCGCGTGTTGGCCATAGCATCGGCTGCCTTTGAGGCCACGGGCAGGCAGCGCTACCTGGATCTTTGTCGTGATTACTGGGCAACCTGGAGCGATCGGATACTTGCAGCGCCGGAGGCAGAAGTGCCGATGAGCTTTAAACTCATTGACGAGGATGAAATCCGCAGTTATGCCGCCCGGAAGGATATAATGGACGACTGGCGCTTTCACCATTATTACAAAAGGGAGCTGAGCGCGCTCGGGCTGATGGAAGAGGAGGCCGGGAAAGATGAGTCGGGCCACCCAGCCTGGAAGGATTCCGGTGTTGCGCCGAAGCACATCCCGCATGATCTTGTCATGACGATGCTTGACGTCATGCGTTTTGTTCATTCCGACGCTTCAATTCAGGACGGCCTGCGCCGTGTGATGCAATGGTGGATATCCCAGGGGGTGGACGGCCCCTCTCAGATCGCTGGCATCGATCCTCACTGCGGCGTGCATCTTCCGAAGTACCGCGACATAACAGGCGACACCGGCATGAACGATATTTACCTGGGGCATTGGCCGACCGGCCCGTGCAGCTACCTGCTTACGGGCGATGCGAGCCGCCTGACCGGCGTGGCCGGGGAGGCGGAGATTGCTTTTCGCCGTGCACTTGCCCGCAACAGTGGAGAGTTCGGACCGGAGTTTATTAATGCTCACGCTTGCGGCGTCACATCCAACGCGGGTACAACTTCCGCATATGTGATGCCGGCGTTGTTTATGCCCGCGCTCGGAGGCCTGGGGGTTCACTACGGACGCGCGCCCTGGCTGAACGTGCTTTATTACACCGAGGCCGGCATCGGCCTTCCCGTGGATGTTGCTGCGCTCTACGTTCCGTGCCGGGATGGCAGCCCGCCGCACGTAAAACTGGCCAATTGCGGTGACAGGTCCAGGAAAATAGCCGTCCGACGGATCGATCCCGCACAGTCAACAGGTCTCGTTCTGACCGCCGGGCAGCCTGCGGGACTGACGGAAATCACCTTAAATCCCGGACAGGTTAAGGAGGCGGAACTCTGATCCTGTGGTGTCACCACAGTAAAAGCTTGCTCAGACTAGAGATGCGACAAAAAAACGCCAAAAAATGGGCCTTGTACGCGTTTTTCGGGGGGTGTTTTGGGCCTGTAAGACTTTTTTAAGGGCGTCAATCATGCTGCGAGGCGCCCGGGACTTTCCGGGCGTCGTTTCTATCTCTTACTTTTACCCTTTCATAAGCCGGCGGCAGGTATCAGCAAATTGCCGGCAAGATTCAGGCCAG
>PWZK01000367.1 GCA_003567495.1 Candidatus Brocadiaceae bacterium | reverse complement strand
TTGCCTTTTGTAGCGCAGGCGTCCCGCCTGCATCGTACGGGAGGCCGGGGCGCTACACAAAAACGAATGCAGGCGAGGACGCCTGCGCTACTTTTAACGTGGTTTACTGAATATATACGATTTGTGCACCTATTCGCAGGGGCGAAACATCTTTCACCCTTTCCAGGCATTTATGGGACGTTTCAACATTTGGGCGAAAAATGTTTCGCCCCTACAGGCTGGTTTGAAACGCCTGCAGGCAGGTGGTTCAACTGAATATGTGCGATAAAAAGGCCGGTACAAACCTTACACCAGTGCAAACAGGGAGAGAAAAACTCATGGCACAACTCAGCGCATTCGCAGATGAAGTAAGCCAGTCGTTGGATGAGCAAATTAAAATTCTGAAAAGCGAAGGAGTTTTAAATATCGAACTCAGAGGGGTCTGGGATAAAAATGTTCTGCAGCTCAGCGCCGAAGAAGTAAAGGTGATCAGGCGCATAGCCTTCGATGCCGGAATAGGCTTCAGTGCCATAGGCTCCCCCCTCGGGAAGTTCCCACTCGACGGGGAACTGAGCGAGCAGCTGGATAGCCTGAAAATAGCACTTGAATATGCCGAAATGCTCGAAGCTCCGTATATACGGATGTTCAGTTTTCATATCCCGCAAGGGGACCGGCCGGCCTCACACCGCACGCAGGTAATGGACTGGCTCGGGGCGATGATACGGGAAGCGGAAAAGACCGGGATAATTCTTGCACACGAGAATGAAAAAGGCATATACGGTGATACGGGCGCGCGCTGTCTGGACCTGTATGAGAACCTGCAAAGTAGAAGTTTTACGGGTATTTTTGATTTTGCCAATTTCGTCCAGTGCGGAGAAAGACCGTACGAGGACTGCTGGAAATTGCTGAAAGACCACACGACCTACTTCCACGTTAAGGATGCCCGCATGGAAGACGGAAAAGTTACGCCTGCTGGCATTGGCGACGGCGACGTGGAAAAAATACTGTCTGAGGCGTTTGATGACGGATTTGACAACTACCTGACGCTCGAGCCTCACCTCTCCCTGGCAGAGGCAAATTACGGTAAAACAACCCCTGAGCTTTTCCACAGCGCCGTTGAGGCGCTAAAAGATATTCTCGGGCGGGTGGAGACCTGAGAGGTCCGGGAGCCGGCTTGCCCTGTGAATACTCTTAACTCCCCGGCGACCACGTCCGATTGGCGTCTCGCAGGTCTCAGCACGCATATTGCCGCTGCCTGGAACACGGGCGTCCCCGCCGGCCCGCCTGCATGCGCCGCAGCCCGGCAGGCCTGCAGCCGGCGCGGACTCTGACTAAAAATACTATATACACTTGATAAAAAGCATAAAAGCTTGTTAAAATAAAGGCAAGTCCTCGGTGAACCCACTGTCTGCTGCAAGGCAGGTCGTTCACTGGATATATATGACATATACTAATTCCACATTTCTCATTCCAGATTCCGGCTTGCCCGGGTTGGGATACTTTTAGAAAGGTGCGTTTAAGGCGTTTTTTCGGGTTTAAACCTACAATGGGAATATTTATTACGGCAACGCTGGCAATGGTCGTTCTGGGGCTGATGTTTGGCGCGGGGCTGGCGCTTGCTTCGCGGGTTTTCACCGTCGAGACCGATGAGCGCGTCGAGCACATATTAGAGGCCCTTCCCGACACCAACTGCGGTGCATGCGGGTACGGCGGATGCATGGCGTACGCACAGGCGGTTGCGGAGGAAGGCGAGAAAACAAATCTCTGCGTTCCGGGCGGAGCCGAAACGGCCGGCGCTGTGGCCCGGGTAATGGGAGTAAAACCCCTGGATGCGTCCGTCGCCGAGAGGGCGGTAGTCCATTGTCAGGGTGACGTTGCCAATTGCGGCACGCGCTGCAATTACAGGGGGTTTGAAAATTGCGAGGCGGCTCATCTGATATCCGGCGGGCCTAAGGCATGCACCTACGGGTGCCTGGGCTACGGCTCCTGCGCCGATGTTTGCCCGTTCGATGCCATTGCCATGGAATCGGGGTTGCCGGTGGTGGATGCGGAAAAGTGCACCGCTTGCGGCATCTGTGTTGATACGTGCCCGCGCAACCTGATAAGCCTGCTTGACATGAAATACGAATGTTATTTGGGATGTTCTTCACGCGATTCGGGCAAGACGGTCAAGAATGCGTGTAAGGTCGGCTGCATCACCTGCGGCGTTTGCGCCAAAAAAGACCCGAACGGCGCCATCGAAATAGAAGACGGACTGCCCGTGCTGGATTTTCAAAAGGCCGGCGGCGACTTCTCAACTGCTGCAGATGTGTGTCCCATGAACAGCTTTGTGGAGGAAAATAATGCAGGCAGGGCCGGAGAAACTTGAAATAAAAACGCTAAACTGCTATTTTAATGTTATGGTCTTTTGTAACCGGCGGCGTTGGGGCGACGGGAAACTCCCGTGGGCCGCTTACTGCCGGCAGGTTGTAGTATAAAGTTTTCACACATATACAAGGAGGTAGGACATGATATCAGTAAATGCTGAAGAATGTACTGGTTGCGAGAGTTGCGTGGATGTTTGTCCCGTTGAAGCCATATCCATGAACGACGAACTGGCTTATATCGATCAGGAAGAATGCACCGAATGCGGAGTATGCATAGATGAGTGCCCGGTAGACGCGATAGAAGAGAAATAGAACTTTTTCAAAAGATCCGAAAAAGTTTTATAACGGTATATGAACTGTAAATTTCCCAGGCGGGCCCGCATCCGGCGGAAGGAAGAATTCACAGAGGTTTATCGGCGCGGAAGCAGGGTAAACGTGTTCCCGCTTCGGGTCTGTTACCTGCAACGTCCAGGCGCGGCAGGAAGCCGGCTCGGGCTTGCCATAGGGAAAAAAACAGGCAATGCCGTATTGCGTAACCGGTGGAAGAGGGCGGTAAGGGAGGCGTTCAGAAAACACCGCCGCAGGTTGCCGGCGCCTTGCGACATGATTATATCCATTTCCTGGAAAGCCGGGAAGGAAGATATTACAAGGGTCGAAACAGCGTTTCTGGAGGCTATGGGTATTCGCTGAACCACCCGCCGGCTGCAATCGGGTGGTTTATTGTTGAGTTCAGGGGGTGTAGTATAACAGGCTTATTAAGAGGTAAGGGGGAAAATGCTAAGATCACAAAAGTCAGTCACAAAAGATCCCGAAACCGGGAGAGAAGTTTGGCAGCTGACGAATTCTCGCATGCACAGCATCCATCCATATTATGACACATGTGCCTGGAATCCAAGCGGAACAAAAATAGCCTTTTCTGCAATAGATCCTGATAAAATTTCCCCGAAAAAGACCGTTACAACACCCAACGGCCATCTTTTTGTCATGGATGTGGATCAGGATAATGCCGAATGCATTACTTCCAACACGGATTTTTCAATCCATACCGGCTGTTTTCCCATATGGGTAAATGATAATACTATTTCTTACCATGCGAAAGGCCATACCTGCATTATAGATATAGAAACGAAGGAGGTTATTGAGATTAAAGGACTTCGCGGACGCGCCCTTTCGCCAGATGGATCCAGGCTGGCCTGTGGGTATGCGAAGGATTCTGAAAAAAAGGGGGTTGTGGTTGTCAATCTAAATGACCTGAGCCAAAAGGAAATTGTGAATGGAGAGAGGCTGAAAGAAGTAATGCTGGATACGTTCAACCGGGACGAAAGAATGCCTGATTTTGACCAGAACAGATCGCTTCAAATAGCCAATACGAAGTGGAGTCCCGATGGCTCTCATTTGATGCTCAGGTTCAATTTTGAACCTGAACAGTACATGAAATCCGTTTTTGTATTCAGGGACGACGGTTCAGAACTGAAAAGGTTGAATCTAATTACGCCTTACTTCGGGCACCATTCCTGGCATCCCGATGGCGAACATATCCTTTATTGTGATCTTAATGAAATGGGAGACGGACGGTTATATTATCTCACCGATAAAGAGGGGTTGACTCGCCGAAATTTGTCCAGCATACCATTGGGTGCGCATCCGATTTTCAATCCGGCTGGCACTGAGATTGTTGACTTTGCAGACAACTCCATCATCCACTATGACATTCAGTCAGGAAAAGCTGAAAAACTGGCATCATATAGCAATAATACACATAGCGGTCTCCATCCTCATCCAAGCTGGAGCCCGGACGGTGCCAATGTGATTTACCACTCCGATCATACCGGAACCAGCCAGGTATATGCGATTCCGTTACAAAAGGAAAAATCATTATGAATTTTTTGAAAGGCCGAATGCTTTATAAGAATTCGCTTTCGTCAGAAGAAGATATCGCCGAATATCACCTGGAAGGTGATGCGTGTATAACCTTTCCACGCGGGATAATGCGGATGGAAAATGCTTATGAAAGAGATAAAGAGAAAGGGCTTCATGCCAACTTTGTGCTGTGGTGCGACCGTAATTTCCCTGACGATATTGCGGTGAGCTGGAATTTTAAGCCACTCACCGATGCCGGTCTTGCTATGTTCTGGATCGCATCTAGGGGACGGAACGGAGAAGATATATTCTCACCACAACTTGAGCAAAGAGACGGTGACTATTCGCAGTATAATCACGGGGATATAAATGCACTACATGCTTCATATTATCGACGCAATCCCGCTGAAATTGGGTTCCGCACATGTAATCTCCGAAAGAGCCACGGCCATAACCTTGTATGCCTTGCTGGAGATCCGCTACCTGATGCTAAATATGCGACTAAACCATACCGAATAGAAGTAACAAAATCGGGACAGCATTTTCGGTTTTCCATTGACGATATTGAGATATATCACTGGGTTGACGACGGCGTAAGATACGGCCCTATTTTACAAGACGGGAAGATTGGCTTTCGGCAAATGGCGGGACTTATCGCGGAATATTCGGATTTGACGGTACATAAAATTAAAGATGTAAAAAATGAGTAATCGATAGTCCTATTTAGCGCATGGCCGGGAAGGGTGCAATGTCTTATCAACAGTGACTTACAAGTGAAAAGACTACTCGAATCTTGCCGGTTTTAATGATGAAATGCAGATTTCCCATAATGATCCTGCTGCGTTAACTTTTTCATTTGACAAGTTCCGTTAAGATACTACGCATTTTCAGAGACTTCGCTCTGAAAATGGGGCGCCTTTTGGCGCGGCAAACAGAGAAGCCCGCACCACA
>PWZK01000065.1 GCA_003567495.1 Candidatus Brocadiaceae bacterium | reverse complement strand
CCTTCCCCCATAATCAATTTAACTAACATAGCTGAGAAAAAAATGATAACAAGAGAAAAAATACCGAAGGCGGATGAGAAAATGACCGGTTGCGAACCGCCGCCGTCGTGGTATGAACAACAATATCTCGGAGAGGATGCTGAGGGGACCGGTGCTTGGCCGGAAGAATTACTACGGCACCCGCAGCCAGTGGTCAAGCCAGTTGCCTGCCTGTGCGTGTACGCACGCAGACAGGTCGGCAGCGATGTTTTCCATCGTGCAGACCTGCCGGATGAATGGTATCTCACCGCTGGCCTATCCCGACTACTATTTCAGCGAATGCGAGAAAAGGGGCGCCGCCCCCGCCGAAAACCGAAATAGAATCATTCCTTCCACTTTCACTTCCTCTTAAGATTATTTTTTTGCCTGCCTGCTGCAGGCAGGCAGGAAACGCGTGAAATATGCGGGTTATGCGGCTGTCAGTTGACTCGAAAGGAAAATTACGGTATAACATTTGCCGTAAGAAATCTGACGGAACCCCACACGTGTAACACCCATAACACAAACTTTTTTTAAAAGGGAAAAGGAGTATGAAAAACTATGACGACGTTCTGAAAAGCAGGCTTGACGACGAAAACTACCGTAAGCTGTCGGCTATCGAAAACTCCCGTCTGCACAAATTCGTGGCGGAATATGTTCAGCTGTGCGACCCCGAAAGCGTTTCGGTCATTACCGATTCGCAAGAGGACATAGACTATATTCGCCAACTCTCAATACGCAACGGAGAGGAACAGAAGCTTGCAATGGAAGGACATACCGTTCATTTTGACGGGTATAACGACCAGGCCAGGGACAAGGACAAAACCAGATACCTGCTTGAAGAAGGCGTCGATCTTGGCGACAGGCTGAACTCGATCGAAAAGTCCAAAGGGCTTGAAGAGATGCACTCGCTCCTTTCGGGCATCATGCAGGGCAAACAGATGCTGGTGCGTTTCTTCTGTCTCGGCCCCAAAAATTCGCAATTTTCCATACCCGCCATGCAGCTGACCGACAGCGCATACGTCGGGCACAGCGAAGATATTCTCTATCGTCACGGATACGAGCAGTTCCGCTCTATGGGCGATTGTGATGATTTTTTTCGCATCGTTCACAGCGCTGGAGAACTGGAGGAAGGCGTTAGCAAAAACGTAGATAAAAGAAGGATTTATATCGATCCCGATGAGAGCATAGTGTACAGCGCAAACACTCAGTACGCAGGCAACACAGTCGGGCTGAAAAAACTCAGCCTGCGCATGGCTATAAGGAAGGCGGATAAGGAGGGCTGGCTTGCCGAACATATGCTTCTTATGGGAGTGAACGGCCCGGGCGGACGGCGCTCCTACTTCTGCGGGGCCTACCCCAGCGCCTGCGGCAAAACATCCACCGCCATGATACCGGGTGAAACGATCGTCGGCGACGACATAGCTTACCTGCGCCCGATCAACGGAGAACTGCGGGCGGTAAATGTCGAGGCTGGGATTTTCGGAATTATCAGGGACGTTAATCCGGAGGACGACCCCATTATATGGGATGCTCTCAACAAACCCGGAGAGGTCATTTTTTCAAACGTGCTGGTTAAAGACGGAAAACCCTACTGGCTCGGGATGGGGCATGAAATCCCCGAATCCGGCTACAACCACGGCGGCGAGTGGTTTAAGGGGAAAAAGGATGATAAAGGCGCCGAGATATCTCCTTCGCATAAAAACGCGCGATATACCGTGGCGCTGGCCGAGCTGGAGAACTGCGACGAAAACCTCAACGACCCGGCCGGACTGCCCGTTTGCGGCGTCATTTACGGCGGACGCGATTCCGATACCAGCGTGCCGGTTGAACAGGGCTTCGACTGGACGCACGGCATAATTACAAAGGGAGCGTCCCTGGAATCCGAAACCACCGCGGCTACGCTCGGGCAGGAAGGCGTGCGGGTGTTCCAGCCTATGTCGAATATCGACTTTGTATCGCTGCCGCTGGGCAGATACGTTCAGAACAACCTTGATATCGTTGAGAAACTCGACGGTGAACCGCTGGTGTTCGGCACCAACTATTTCCTCAAAGATGAAAGCGGCGGCTACCTGAACGGCATGCACGATAAGCGAGTTTGGCTCAAATGGATGGAACTGCGCGTTCACGGAGACGTCGGTGCAGTCGAACGCCCCACCGGCCTTATCCCAGAGTATGAAGACCTGAAATCGCTGTTTAAAGAAGTGCTCGGGAAAGAATACACGAAGGAAGATTACGAGCGGCAGTTCGCGATGCGAGTGAAAGAGAACCTTGCTAAAATCAACCGCATAGAAAAAATATACAGGGAAAGTGTATCAGATACGCCGCAGGTCCTGTTCGACGTGCTTCAGCAGCAGCGCAAGCGGCTTGAAGAAGCTTAAAAAACCGGGCCAGACGAGAAACAAATGAATTATAAGGACACCATAAATCTGCCGAAGACCAAATTCAGCATGAAGGCGCGCCTCGCCGACCTGGAGCCCCGTCTTCAATCGCAGTGGGAGAAGATGGACCTGTATGGCAAACTGCGCGCAAGCAGAGCTGGAAGCCCAAAATATGTGCTTCACGACGGTCCGCCCTACCCCACAGGAGATTTGCACCTGGGCACAGGGCTGAATAAGGTTCTCAAGGATTTTCTCGTCCGCTACCACTCCATGCGCGGCTACGATGCACCGTTCGTACCGGGCTGGGATTGTCACGGACTTCCCATCGAGGTCAAAGTTCTTGAAGAACTCGGCGGAAAAAGGGAATCAACCACAACCCCGGAGATCCGGGAAAAATGCCGTCGATATGCAGGCAAATACCTCCGATTGCAAAAAAAACAGTTCAAATCGCTCGGCGTGCTCGGAGACTGGGATAACCCTTATCTTACCATCAACAAAACATACGAGGCCGGCACGCTCGAGGTTTTTGCAGAAATGGTCGCAGGCGGCTACGTTTACCGCGACCTTAAACCTGTGCACTGGTGCCACCACTGCCGAACTGTGCTGGCGGAAGCCGAGATCGAATACGACGAGGTTGACAGTCACTCTGTCTATGTCAACTTCCCGGTCCCGCGCCACGGCGGCGGCTCGAGCGGTGTGGACCCTTTTAAACTGTTCGACCTGCAAGACGAAGACAGGGTTCACCTGCTGATCTGGACGACCACGCCCTGGACGCTGCCTGCAAACCTGGCCATCGCACTGCATCCGCAGGCCGATTATGTGGCGGTGCGATATAAGCACCCCGCAACGTCAAGGAACACCGTAAGCATACTTTCCGCGCGCCTGGCGCCTCTCGTGCTTCCCGAGTGCGGGATCGATGATTATGAAGTCCTCGGGAAAACCGAAGGCCGCAATCTCACCGGACTGCAGTACAGGCACCCGTTCATGGACAGACACAGCCCGGTGCTGTGCGCCGAATACGTTACGCTCAGCGACGGAACGGGCTGCGTGCATACGGCTCCGGGACACGGGCTGGAAGACTACGGGACAGGGCTGAAAAACGGTCTCGATATCCTCAGCCCGGTAGATGAACGGGGACGGTTTACGGACGAAGCCGGCCCGTTTGCCGGGCGGCATATAGATGAGGCCGACGGCGAAATAATCGGCCACCTTGCAGAAAAGGGATATATGCTGCGATCCACCCGCACCACGCACTCCTACCCGCACTGCTGGCGATGTCACCAGCCGGTTATTTTCCGGGCCACGAACCAGTGGTTTGTGCGGATGGACCATCAGAAGCTGCGCGAAAAGATACTCGAAGCCGCAGATAGTGTGAACTGGATCCCGAAGTGGGGCGGGAAACGCATGCGCCAGATGGTCTCGGAGCGTCCGGACTGGTGCCTCTCGCGCCAGAAATCATGGGGCGTGCCAATACCTGCTTTTTACTGTGACGACTGCGGCGAAGTGCTGCTTACCAAAGAAACCGTGCTGCACGTTGCAGAGGTTTTCTCTGAAAAAGGTTCAGACGCATGGTTTGAAACGGACTCGGCCGAAGCTTTCCTGCCGAAAAACACAAGCTGCCCCGAATGCGGCGCAAGCAGCTGGAGTAAAGAGCAGGACATCTTTGACGTGTGGTTTGAAAGCGGGTCGAGCCATAACAGCGTGCTAAAAAAAAGAGAGGAACTCAAATTCCCAGCCGACGTTTACCTCGAAGGCACAGATCAGTACCGGGGCTGGTTTCAGCTTTCGTTGCTGCCCTCAATGGCCGCCTGGAAGGAACCCCCCTACCGCAGCGTAATTACACACGGTTTTGTTGTGGACGATAAAGGCAATAAAATGTCGAAATCAGCCGGGAATTTCATCGGGGTGAGCGATG
Source organism: Candidatus Brocadiaceae bacterium (assembly GCA_003567495.1). Classification (GTDB taxonomy): domain Bacteria; phylum Planctomycetota; class Brocadiia; order SM23-32; family SM23-32; genus PUMZ01. The sequence continues at coordinate 847 of PWZK01000065.1, read as the reverse complement.
CGGTTAAAGATTTCCATGCCGAAATAATCAGGCTCTGGGCGCTGAGCGTTGATTACAGGAATACAATCAATGTCTCGGAAGAATACGTAAAAGAAAACATGGTTGACGCATACCGCCGCATAAGAAACACGTTTCGATTCATGCTTGGCAACCTCGCCGATTTCGATCCCGCCAGCGACTCTCTGGATTACGGGCAGCTCAACGAATTCGACCGCTGGGCACTCGACCAGACCGCCAGGCTGGAGCAAAACCTTCGTGCTGCGTGGGAGAACTGCGAACTGCACCGCGTCTACGGATTGCTGCACAACTTCTGTGCCGTGCAGATGAGCTCCATCTATTTTGACGCGCTCAAGGACCGACTTTACTGCTCGGAAGCGAACTGGGAGGTTCGGCGCAGCGCACAGACCGTGCTCAACCACATTCTGCTCGTTCTGGTGCGTCTCTGCGCACCGGTGCTGGTGCATACGGCCGAAGAGGTCTGGGGGCGCGTTCCGCAGCCCGACGAACAGGAAGAAAGCATACATCTGTGCCACTGGCCGGACGTGCCGGAGGGATGGCTTGACGATGAGCTTCACGGACGCTGGAGGCGCATCCTGAACGTGCGTGAAGATCTGGCGCGTTGTGTCGAAAAACTTCGCGAAGAGAAGACCGTTGCCAACAACATGGAAGTAAGAGCAGTCCTGTGGGCTGAAGACAAAACTTTACGGAAATTGATTGGCTCCTGCAGGGAAACGCTTCTGGAACTTCTGATGGTAAGCGAGCTGGAACTGCCCGACCGGGATCCGGGTGAGCAAGCAGGGGCCGGGATACTACGGGGAAGCGCAGAACCCTCGCTGCAAATAGCTGT
>PWZK01000008.1 GCA_003567495.1 Candidatus Brocadiaceae bacterium | reverse complement strand
TCCAGGTCGGCGCGGCGGTCGGGAAATCCCTCCTGAAGAAAATTGTATTCGTCCGTGTCTTCTCCTTTTCCCCTGATTATATACCTGCCTTCTGCTATTCTTATGAGAGATGTAAGCTCGATACCGGCATCTTCAATGAGAGTGCGACGCAGCACTGCTTCATTATGGCCCAGCACACGGGTAAACAGAAGAGCATGCAGGGATTTTTCTTCCACCCTGACCGAAAAAAGACGCATATTGTTGAGCTCTGTAAACTCTCCGTCGACTTCATCAGCTACAACGCGAAACTCGCGCACGCCTTCCTCGTCCTTCCCTTCGACTGAAATTTGCGTTTCCGCCCACCCTCCCGTTAGATTTATTCTTTCCGAATGTATCGTATTCCACTTCAAGTTGTCGGTCTCAATGTCGCTACCGGCATCATTTTCGCCATTTTGACCTGTGTCCCCTACCTGTTCCTGTAGATTGATCCCTACATTTCGGAGCCGGCTGACGAATGCGGGTTCTCCATGGGCTCTGAGATTAACAGAAAAACTGAACTCCGCTCCGGGTTCAACACTTGACGGAGCGTTAATCGAGTAAATCTCAACATCGTCATTTTCTCCCGGGTCTGCGCCTGTTCCGATAAAATAAAACGGAATTGAGGGGGTCTTATACGGCCGGAAGCGCTCATCACCTCCATCGGTCAGAAATACTGCGCCGTCGAGGTCTTCCGTTTCCGCTCGCCGATTTATATCTACAAGCACCTGTGCGAGATCGGTTGGGCGCTTTTTATCGTTTTTCGAAGGTGATTCAACATCGGATTTTACCCCGTCCTCGAAAAACTGCGTTTTCAGGTTGATAGTATCGGGCAGCAGATTTTCCAGCTCTTCGCTCAGAAGCTTGGCACGTTCAAATCGCGAAGTCTGGTTGACATCCCCGACGTCCATTGAGGAAGACTGATCTACGAGAACCATAAACTCCAGTTCCTCGATTATCAGACGTGTTATGGCCCAGGCGGGATTGAAGAAAAGAAACAACAGCAACAGCAGCACTATGAGTTTTGGAACAAGCAGTTTCAGACAATCCCGAAGCGGATAACGCCGGGCCGTACGCCTGTAAAGAACGAACATCCAGGCGGTGGCGGCGATGATCAGCACACCTCCCCAGAAAAGGCTGAGCTGCGGCTGCCAGATCAAATATGAAACTATAACTTTCATGCCGTTTCTTTTGCGTTAATAAAGTTTGCTTGCGGGTTCTGAAGTTTTGCCGCTTCTTGGTGTTTGACCTCCCTGCCGCGTTTTTTATGCATGGATGACAGCCATGCTTCTCCGCCCCATATGAAGATCAGGAGAATTGACAAAGGCAAAAAGAGAGAAAACCCTACGAAATGCCCTCTGAGTTGCCTGGCAAAATCTCCGCCTGGAGTAAAAGCGACCACGGTGTGCTCATTCTCGCCCATAACGGCAAGCCTGTCCCCGGTAATATACGACTCCTTCGCTTCGCTCCCTGCGCCACGCACAGATACCATATAACTGCGTTCTCCGACGTTTACACCATACACTCCGGCCCTTGGAAACACCGGCAACGAACGCGGTGGCAAGGTGACGTTTATGGTGTCTCCAATAAAAGATCGGATTTCAACGGAGTGCTCGCTATCCGGCGCGATCAGTAGCGTTTCGCCCGCTTTTACCTGGATGTTTTTCGTCTCCTCGATTATTTTAGTGCCTGCGGCGGCTACGTTGTGAAGTGCGACAACCACGAGTCCGGACGGATCGGTCACAAGGGGCGTCCAATCCGGCTCGAAAGCAAAGCCGCTCAAGTATATTCTCCCGTCTCCCATTTTACGTTCCGCCAGCAAAGGTCTTCGTCGTCCCGTCCCGGCCAGCACACTGTAAGTGCCGTCCATGCTAAGCTCCTTATACCGGTGCAGGAGAAAGAAGTGGTGCGGCATTCTGCCGTCTTCGCCTCTTATACCACTCCAGATATCGGATTCCCGGTCCAGTATGCGCGCAACGTCAGGTTCGTCTTCATCCATCGATATGTATTCCACCGGGTATGCCCTCAACCATTCGGGAGGCCTGGAATCGGGGACGCCGCGCCGGTTGGCATCGGGCACGACAAAAAGCCGTCCGCCGGCATTTACATAGTTTTTTAAAGCATCCGCCGGTTCTTCGGGCAACTCTGAGAGATGCTGCCAGGTGGTTACTACCATGCTTGGAAGCGTTGCCGGGGCTTCACCGGTTTCATCTTCACTGTGCAATAATCCGGCGGGGCTTACAAAAGACGGTCTCAACGATGTAAAGTAGCCTGTTCCCGTGGGAGATATGATACGTGGCATGAGCCCGTAGCTGTCTTTTTCCCCGATAAAATGCACCTGTGCTTCCACGGTGCATATAAATCCAGCTGCTGCGCGGTTATCACCGCGGAAATTGTCGCCTTCCAGGGAAATCATGGCCCAGTGATTTCCCGGTTATTCGGGTGTAAAAGCAAACTGCACTGCTTCCGCCAGGCCCGGGCCAAGCGATTTTCTGAAACTTGAAACCTCATCCTGGCTGTCTTCGTAATTGACCCGCACCTCGGCGTTTGCGTCGGAAGTATTTCGCAAAATGACATCAATGTTATAATTGTGTCGCGGAAGCAGCGGCCGTCCAGGCGTATTTACGGCTTCCACCGCAACATTGGCCCCTGTTCTTCCGATTCCGCCGATCCGGTGAAAAACGACATCTGTATGTTCCCCGAAAATGTCTCCTCCCCGGGCTTCTCGGCCCCATGTTTCTTCGTGCAAGTCGGAAAAAAAATGTACCGCGCGCCCTGTATCACGCGGCGCCTGTTGCAACGCGTCGCGTGTTCGTGAAAAAGCGTTTGCGGTGGAACCAGCGGCCTCGGTTCTCCTTACATCATCTATAGCATCTTTGAGGCGTTCTTTATCAGAGGTCAGCTCGAGGGAAATATCAACAGCCGGATCGGGCACCAAAGGAATTACTACTGCCCTGGCATCCTCATCCAGAGCATCAATAAGGCTGCGTGCCGCCTCGCGGGCCTGAGGCAGCTTACGCGATTCTTCGCTCGCCGGGCCGTCCATCGAGGCCGAATTATCTATGACTATCGCAATCGCCAGATTGCCGCCGATACCCGGGACGTTTTTGAGCGAGGGGCCGGACAGAGCCAATATCAGCAGTAAAAGCAGCATGATTCTGGAAGCAAGCAGAAGAAGCTCTTTCAGGCGGCGCTTGGCGCGCATTTTGGGATCAGCTTGCAGAAAAAACATCAGCGAAGGAAATTTAAGGCGTGCTTCACGCCGCTTCATGAGAAAATGAAATAACACGGGCAGAGCGGAAAGCGGCAGAACGGTCAGGAAAATGGGAGATGCAAAACCCATTCTTAAAAACTCCTCTTAAGTACAGGTTCATGAACAGGTTTTCTAGTGTCACAAAAAAAATAATCCATCTGCATATTCAAGCAGGTTCTCTGAATACGTTCGATATGGCGGTTCGCCTGCCTGATATATGTATCCCGCACCGCATCTAAATCCAGGGATAATTTTTGACCTGTTTCCATATCTATCAGCTCCGTCAGCCCCCGCATCGATAATGTCATTTCCGAGGGATCCACAACATGAAATACGGTAACGTCCATTCCCTCGTGGTGAAGGTGGTGCAGTCCGCGAAGCATCGAATCACAATCCTGCAAAAAATCCGATATCACGACTATTAAAGACCTGTCGCTCAGCAGCTCCGCCACGTCGTGCAAAGATGCCTCTATATTGCCTTCTCCACCCGTCTGAACGTCTTCAAGGTGAAGCAGTGCGGGCTTCAGCCCGGATGGCGTCGAGGCCGGTTCGAAATAACCTTTCATTTTGGCATCAAATGTAACCAGCGCCGAGCTGTCGCTCTGGTTGACCATCGCAAACATCATTGCGGCTGCGAGATATTTGCCATAATCGAGTTTGCTCATCGGCCCGTCGTGCTGATAATCCATGCTGGCCGAAATATCCAGGAGAACATAACATGTGGCACTTACCTCTTTGAATGCCTCTCGAATCACATGCCTGTCCGTGCGTGCATAAACTGCCCAATCTACGCGATTTATAGGGTCGCCGGGGTGGTATTCCCTGTACTCGGCAAACTCCACGGAAGATCCGATTGAATCAGAGTGATGCTGGCTCTGACGCATGCCGTCCATCGGTTTATCGACATTGATGGAGGATGTCAGCAATCTCTGTGCCAGACGCGATGGCAAGTATTTGTATGTTTCTTCTGTTTTGGCCATAAGAGCTGGGGCTATCTTTTTAAAAAATAATCCTTTTCAAGTTTTTTTCGAAAAGGATTATCAGTCTGCATCCTCAGGCACAACGTCGAGAAGTTCCCGTATGATATCATCGGTATCGAGTCCTTCACTGGTCGCGGCAAAATTCAGCACAATGCGGTGCCTGAGCACGGGGTAAGCGAACTTGCGCACATCTTCACAGGCTATATCCGCTACACCGTTTAACAATGCGTTTGCCTTGGCCGCCCGCAGAAGCGACTGGCCCGCTCGCGGGCTGCACCCGACGGTGACGTATTTTTTAACGAAATCAGGCGCACTTTCATCTTCGGGGCGGGTGGCACGCATCAGCCTGGTAGCGTAGGCGACCACATGATCGCTTGCCGGTATCTTCAGCGTCATAGACTGGGTAATAAGTATTTCACGCCGGTTCATAACCTTTTCCAGCGTGGGCGGTTCTCCTCCCGTTGTTGAAAATAAAATCTTGCGTTCTTCTTCTTCGGCCGAATAGCCAAGCTTAACCATAAACAAAAAACGGTCGAGCTGAGCTTCCGGAAGTACGTAGGTGCCCTTCTGTTCAATGGGATTCTGAGTGGCCAGAACGACAAATGGGGAAGGCAGATGATGGATCTCGCGTCCGCTCGTAACCTGTTTTTCCTGCATCGCTTCCAGAAGTGCAGCCTGAGTTTTGGGAGGCGTTCGGTTTATCTCGTCGGCAAGAAGTATGTTGGTGAACACGGGTCCCTCCTGGAACCGGAAACTTCTCCTTCCGGTCTCACTGTCTTCTTCCAATATGTTGGTTCCGGTGATATCTGTAGGCATAAGGTCGGGGGTAAACTGCACGCGGTGAAAATCAAGGGAAAGTGTTTCGGCAAGCTTCTGCACCATAAGCGTTTTTGCAAGGCCTGGAACCGCCATAAGTACACAATG
>PWZK01000356.1 GCA_003567495.1 Candidatus Brocadiaceae bacterium | reverse complement strand
TAGAACAGAAAATCGAAAAACGACTGGATCGCAATAATAATCCCGACGGCAACGGACCGGTCATGGGCGCACCCAATATCCACTACGAGATGAGCGAAAAGACGCGGGCCATCGCAACCGGTGCAATAGGCGCTTTTCACATTCTCTGCGACAAGCGCAAACTATATGATAGTATAAACGAAAAAGTCCATGTTCTCAAGCGACACCTGCCTTATCACGAGTCCGATCACGTTCTGAACCTGGTCTACAATGCGCTCACCGATGGCAAGTGCTTGCAGGATATCGAAAACAATCGTAATGACGTCGCGCGTTTTTGCATTCTGCATTGATGTCACATATAATCTGTTTTAAAACATGATAAGCTGAGGCAGAAAATTCGATCCAGGCTTAATGGTTACCTTTTCGGGGTTAAAAACACCCTTCCAAGAAGCTACACAGCGCTTTTTATGATCATAACTTATTATGTTGTAAGAGATTGATTTGATCCGACCCCGGAATCATGCCCCGGAATCACAGACATAAAAAAGACGGATTAACTTGCAGAGAATTAAATAAAATGGTAATCATATAGCTATGAACACCGGGAACAAAGAAAAAGAACATGGTTGCGAATCCGAAGAACGGGGAAAGGATTTTGAAAGAAATCTCGCGCACCTGGAAGATATTGTAACCCGGCTGGAGCAGGGCAGTCTCTCACTGGACGAGTCTTTGCGGTTGTATGAAGACGGCATAAAAGCCTACAAAAACTGCCGGCTGCTGCTGCAAAACGCCGAGGCGCGCGTGGTAAAACTCATCAAGACCCTTGAAGGCGAACTTAAAGAAGAAGAACTGGATATACCCGAGAATGGGGAGAAACAGTGACAGGGCGCATAAAGACAATATACGTGGTAGCCACCGCGAAAAAGCCGCATGTGAAAGAAACGCTGGAAAAATTCCTGCCGTGGCTCAGGCGTCGTGTAACTGTACATGATTTCACAGAAGGAGGCTTATCCCTGGAAAAAATCCGGAAGGAACCCGGATGCGCCCTGGTCTTCGGTGGCGACGGCACTATGCTTGTGGCCGCACGCCACTTCGCACCGCACGGCGTGCCAGTTTTTGGCATAAACCTGGGCAAGTTCGGATTCCTGACGCAGACCACCACCGGCGAGGCCTTTGACGCGCTGGAGAAAGTTCTGGCGGGAAGCTATGAGATAGAAGAACGTATGATGCTCAATTGCACGCTGCAGCACAACGAAGAAATACGCCACGAATCCGTAGCGCTTAACGATGTAGTCATTTCCCGCACGGCACTGTCCAGACTGCTTACCATAGAACTTCGGGTCGACGGCAAGCCGGTTAACACCTACAGGGCGGACGGATTGATAGTGTCCACACCGGTAGGCTCCACCGCACACAGTCTGGCGGCGAGCGGGCCCATATTGAGCCCCGAGCTTGACGCTTTTGTCATCTGTCCCATCTGCCCGCACACGCTGAGCAATCGCCCGATTGTAATTTCGCATAATTCCGACATCGAGCTGCACCCGAGCGATTATTCCGAAGAGCCCGCGCTTACAGTCGATGGACAGATTTTCCTTCCGCTCGGTAAGGATGACGTGGTAAAGGTGAAAAGGGCCGAACGCTCGCTGAAACTTATAAAAGTAAGCGAAAGAACGTTTTTTGAAACTTTAAGGGAAAAGCTCGGATGGAGCGGACAACCCAACTATGCCGAAAACAAAGAAAAATAAGGGGAATTTTTCTGTAAAAATTCTCAAAAAATACTGTAAAGGCTGCGGTCTCTGCATAGAAGTGTGCCGCGAGGAAAAAATAGAAATCGACCCGTCGCCCAACGAAAGAGGTATCTGCACAGTTCGCGTTTCACGCGAGGCCGTTTGCAGCGGCTGCCTCAGGTGCACCGCAATCTGCCCGGACGGCGGGATAGAAATATATCGTAATGGGCACGATAAAAAAACCAATGACCGAGAATAAAGGGAAAATATTGTTTTCAGGCAATGAAGCCGCGGCCGAAGCCGCAATACGTGCCGGATGTAAGTTCTACGCGGGCTACCCTATCACGCCGCAAAACGAGCTTATCGCTTACATGGCCGATCAGCTTCCGCTCCGCGACGGCGTATTCGTGCAGGCTGAAAGTGAACTGGCTGCAATAAACATGGTATTCGGAGCCGCCGCCTCCGGGGTGCGCACCATGACTTCATCAAGCAGCCCGGGGATCAGCCTGAAGCAGGAAGGTATTTCCTACATAGCCGGCAGCGAACTTCCGGCGGTAATAATAAATGTCCAGCGCGGCGGCCCCGGACTCGGCGGGATAGGCAGCGCACAGGGCGATTACTTTCAGAGCACGCGCAGCGGCGGTCACGGGGATTACAGATGCATGGTTCTCGCCCCCGCCACCGCACAGGAAATGGCAGATATGACGTTCCTCGCCTTCGATCTTGCCGACATGTACCGGATGCCGGTGATTGTGCTCAGCGATGCCGTTACCGGCCAGATGATGGAAGGTATATGTTTCGACGATATGGAGGAACCCAAAAAATGGTCAAAACCCTGGGCACTTACCGGCGCCACGGGACGCGAGCGCAACATCGTTCATTCCTTTCACCTCGATCAGGAAGAACTGGAGAATTTCAACAAAAAACTGCAGGCAAAATACGAAGCGATAAAACAAAAGGAATGCCGTTTCGAGACGGCGGGAGGCGACGCGCCGGAATACGTAATGGTCGCTTTTGGAAGCTGCGCGCGCACTCTGAAACAGATAGTGACCGATCCGCCTGAAGAGCTTAAAGGCAAACTCGGCCTGTTCCGGCCGATCACTCTCTGGCCGTTTCCCGGTGAAGCGCTCGCGCAATATGCAGCTTCCGCAAAAGGTGTTCTGACTGTAGAGATGAACGCAGGACAGATGGTCGAGGATGTGAGACTGACGGTAAACGGCAAAATACCGGTCCACCTCATGCCGCATCCGGGCGGTGGCATACCCGTAGAGGCCCGCATCCGCAAGAAATTAACGTCCCTTTTCTGCGACGATCCACCCAAACAATAATCGTTATACACGAGAGATATATATGATGACCGACACGGCAACAGTTATAAAAACCCCTCTTTACAAAAGGCCGCGCTGCCTTACGGATGAAGTGACCCACTACTGCAGCGGTTGCGGACACGGAATCATGCACCGCATGCTGGCCGAGCTGATAGACGAACTGGACATACGCGAAAAAACTATCGGCATAGCCCCGGTGGGTTGTGCCGTGCTCGCATACAATTATATAGATATCGACTGGAGCGAGGCCGCACACGGCAGACCACCTGCGGTAGCCACCGGCATAAAAAGAGTGCAGCCCGACAAAATCGTATTCACTTACCAGGGCGACGGCGATCTTGCGTCCATAGGAATGGCTGAAACGATCCACGCGGCAAACAGGGGCGAGAACATTACAATTATCTTCATAAATAACGGAATTTATGCGATGACGCAAGGTCAGATGGCGCCCACTACTCTGGCCGGCCAGGTCACCACCACGACCCCGCGCGGCCGGAGCGTAGAAGAAGAAGGACCGCCGATAAAAGTATGTGAGCTTCTGCAGGGTTTCGAACGAGTCCGCCTGCTTGCACGCACGGCGGTTAACTCGCCCGAAAACGTCAGAAAAACACGAAAGCTGCTGAAAAAAGCACTTATGTACCAGATAGAAGGCACGGGGTTTTCTCTAATCGAGGTGCTCTCGGCATGCCCGACATACTGGCGAAAAACACCGCAGGATTGCAGCGATTTCATAGAAAATGTCATGTCCGCCACCTTCCCCTTACGTGTGTTTAAAGATACGGGCAAGGGTCTGCCATAAAATGAAAAGAGCAAAAGAAAACACCGAACACAGGCTGATAATCGCCGGTTTCGGCGGCCAGGGCATACTTACTGCGGGCAAGCTGCTGTGCACCAGCTGCCTTTTTGAAAACAAAAATGTGACATACCTCCCCTCCTACGGCAGCGAAGTGCGCGGCGGGACGGCCAATTGCCATGTAGTTATATCGGACAGGGAAATCTACAGCCCGGCAGTTGACCTTGCCGACACGCTGATGATCCTGAATGAGCTGTCTTTTGTGAAATTTGCTTCAAATATAAAAAAAGACGCCCTTCTTCTGTATAACCGCTCCATGATCGACCCCAAAGCATGCGACGTGAAAGCTACGTGCATGTTACCGATTGATGCGACAGAGCTTGCAACCGAGCTGGGCAACAAGATTGTAGCAAACATAATAATGCTCGGAGCATACGTGGCACGCAGAAAAGTTTGCCGGTTGGAGACGATAGAAGAGTCCATTAAAAACCTGCTGTCTGAAAAGGGCAAATCCGGGGCCATAGACCTGAACATCAAGGCCCTTCATAAGGGCGCCGGCCTGGTCTGAATTTTTCGGGCAACCGGCAGACATATGGATGTTTTGAAAAAACGTACCAGGGACGCCATCTGACACTCTCCTTATGGTAAAATGTTTAAGTAAAATATACGGAAAAAGCCCAAAACTGAAAGATGCAGTTCTATTCTGGGGATGAACGCGATGGAAGGCCAGCCGGAGGGATTCTGGGGAAAACTAAAACAAGATGAGACGGGCCGCATCCTGGCCTGGCATCCGCTTGTAGCTCACTGCGCCGACGTAGCGGCAACCACGGAAGCGCTACTTGAGAAAACAATTTTTAACGAAAGACTCGCCCGCGTTGTCGGACATCGGGAGCTGTCGAGACCGCTGTTTCTCGGCCGCAAGCCATGTCTGCCCGCAAGCCGGCTGCCGATCGGGCGTATCCGCGCCAAAAGCGTCAGGGAAGCTCTCGAATCCGCCCCACTGGCGGATGACGCCGACATCCGGGAGAGCTACACCGCATTGGTGGCCGGTTCCGGCGGAAACAGAGCCGCCGGACGCCTCGACGCGCCCCGTCACCGACGCTCGCGACTGGGCGAACCAGATACACGTGGGCGAACGCTGGATAGCCTTCGGCCAGATAGAAGTCAAAAACAGGGAGGTTCAAAAAACCAATGAATGAAAAACAAAACGAGAACATCCATATGGTCACATATCCTGATCTCCGAGAAAAAGCCATGAGACCTTTTTTTGCTTTTCGGGTCTTATTCAGCAAGATCTCCAATATCAAACGAACCCCGTTGGCTCACGATAAATCGGTATCGATATC
>PWZK01000381.1 GCA_003567495.1 Candidatus Brocadiaceae bacterium | reverse complement strand
CCAGCTCGCCTTCTTCAATTCCGTCCCGCACGTGGTAATAATCTCCGGCGCGCGGACCGAGCGTGATCTCGCGCCCTTCATAGATTATCAGTTCGTCGTCGGGCACCCTGACATACACCACGGCCCTCTCGCCCGTTATGAGCGGTGCGCTCGCCGGTATGACCAGGGGATATTCTTCGTCCTCCGGCTTTTCTCCCACGTAGCCGAGGTCTTCGGCCCTTTCCAGTTCAACGCCACTGATCGGGCAGCGGCCGGGCTGGTCGGATATGATCTCCGGATGAAGCGGGCTGATCCATTTTCCGGCCAAATCGGACGGTTTGGCGGCACGGCCCCCGGCGGTCAGCCTGGCTTTCACGACGCCTCGCACGAACATGCCCGGCCTCAGCCGGCCTTCGGGGTTCGGCACGCCGGCGCGCAGCTTGACGGTGCGCCGGCTGCGGTCGAGCACGGGGTCCACAAACACTATCCGGCCCTCGAATTCTTCGCCCGGCATGGCTTTGTCGGCCGTAAATGTTATGTGCTGTCCGTAATGCACCCATGGCAGGTCCGATTCGTAAGCTTCCAGACGGACCCAGACGTGCGACAGGTCGGCCACCCTGTAAACCGGTTCGCCCTCGGCCACGTAATCGCCCTGATCCTTGCGTTTTTCGACAACAAATCCGTCGATCGGACTTTTTATCGTGAGCCGGTCCATAATCTCGCCGGTTTCCTCAATGCGTTTGATCTGCTCCTCGGTAATGCCCCACCACCTGAGCCTCTGCCGTGCGGCTTCGGCGTTGGAACGTGCGGATTTGAGGCGCCTTCCCTCCTCGATTTCATCAAGTGCGTCCAGCTTCAGGTGTGCCTGGAGCAGTTCTTCCTGAGCGCTGATGAGCCGGGGGCTGTAGAGCTGGAACATCGGATCGCCCTCCCTTATACGGGAGCCGGTAAAGGCTATATAGAGCCGTTCGATGCGTCCATCCACATCCGAGCTCACTGCCTTGCGCCGGGTCTCGTCGTAGTCGACTTCGCCGAAAAACCTGACCGGTTTTTCCACAGCAGTGCGCCGCACCGGCGCCACCTGCAGTCCTGCCAGCGCTTTTGCTTCTTCGGATATGGCCACCTGGTTCTCTTCGAGACCGAGATCATCGACTTCCACGGGGATCAGGTCCATCTCACAGAGCGGGCACAGCCCCGGTTCCGGTTCGCGCACCTGTGGATGCATGGAACACGTCCAGATCACGTCAGCGTCTTCAGCAACTTCCACCTCAGGCGCTGCTATGGACGGGTGGGGTGCGATGAGTATCCGGCCGAAAAAAACAAACCCCGCCGCCAGAGCGATCAGTGCCACTGCTATACGCCATCTTTTCAGTATTTTTTCCAGTATTTTTTTCATGATGTATCTTTCCGAATTATGGACATTATGGGTTAACGAGGTGAGCCTGCACCGTCGGGCAGTTCACCTCCCACCAATTTTTCTATTTCTCCTACGGCCTTGAATCTGTCGGCCCTTGACCGCTTGAGTTCCAGTTCAAAATTCAGCAGTTCCCGCTGGGCGTCGATAAGTTCTATGACGTCGACCTCGCCGGCACGGTAGGCGCTTTCGGAGACTCTCAGAGATTCCTCCGCTTTGGGAAGCAGGTAGTTGCGGTATAGCTCGAGCCTGCGCTGAGTATCCCTGAATCTGAAAAGTGCATTTTCGAGGGCTGATTCCACCCCGTATTCGGCGTCTGCAAGTGTGCGTCGTCCCGCCTCCAGGCGCCGGTCGGCCTCCCTTACTCCCGCGTCGTATTTGCCGCGCCAGAGAGGGATATTTATGGAGACCATGGCCGCGTCGATATCTACGCCACCGCCCATACCGCCCATCGCATCTTCCATGCGCATGACACCGACCGTTATGTCGGGATAATACTCTTTACCGGCGAGATCTTTCAGGTCGCCCCTGCGGTCAATCTCGTGGCGGAGTGCCAGGAGCTGCGGGTTGTTCTCTATTGCATCGTCGATCAACCTGTCCTCCTGAAGTTCTGTTATGCCCTCTTCGGGCAGACTGACCGGCCACGGGAGCCGGGCCGAGTGCGGGCGCCCGAGCACGCGGTTCAGAGCGGCGGCGCGCGGCCGGCGCTGTTCCCGAAGCTCCTCCAATCGGTCCCGGAGCTTTTCCGACTCCACTTCGATGCGAATCAGGTCAGAGTGGGGGGCCAGGCCCGCCTCGAATCGCCTCCTTACTACTTCCTCAAAGTATTCAAGCAGGCCAAGGTTCTCAGCCATGATGTCTGTAGCTTCTGAGAGGTAGTAGTAATCACCGTAGGCGCCACGTACAGTATTTAACACATCAAGGGTTTGGGTAAGGTAGCGGGAGTACTCGGCCAGTGCGCCGCTTTTCTCCGCCTCTGCACGCAGGGCACGCTTGCCATGCCATGGGAAAGTCTGCGATACGGCGAGCTCGCGTGATTGGAAAGAATCGTCGGCCTGGAAGGACACGCGTGGGTCGGGGAGTGAACGAGCCTGGCTGGGGCGCTCCGAAGCCGCCGCCCAGCGGCTGTAAGCCGCACGGATGCTTTCGTTGTTTTCCAGGGCATACCGGAAATAATTCTCGACCGGGCTGTCTTCATCCAGATCGGGCAGGTCTTCGCCGCCGTAATACGCGGGATCCCGGTTTTCCGAAGGGCCCCGTGCAGGTCCTGTGCGCGGACGAACGCCGGCCGGATCGTTTCGAAATTCATTTCCCCCTGCGCAGCCTGCCAGAAGCAGCAGAAATGCAGCAATCCCTGTCACTGCCACCTTTCTCATTGCAATATGTAACTTATCTTTCATGGCTTACCTGCTTAAAATCTTAAGTGATGTTTGTTATCTTCTTCACACTTTATACAAAAGCCCGGTCACTGCCTGAAACATTCTTACTAAACATGACAGGCTCCTCCTGAGTTCGGAGTAAAAAATCTCTTCGGCCACCGGTAATTCATCTGTGTTTTTTCAATTCTTCGGCAACATCGGGCTTGCTGCGCTATTAAAATTCACGCAAACATAAACCGTTCAAATCCTGATACTCAAATGGCGCGTATAGCATGATAACTACACAGATATGGTGGGAAGGGGAGGGGAGCGTGCGGGTGGTCGGATTGGAAAGAGAGAAGTTGGAAAAACAGTTTCAGGTAAGGAAAGATGTTTCGTGATGCCGGGGGGAAAAGGCCGGGCACCACTGCGAATCAGGTAACCGGCATCGTAAGAGGATAGGATGGCGGGGACAGGATTTTCATCATTACACTGCCGGTGCTTCGCCTCTCCGCAGCAGTCATTGCAAACGTTTCCGGAGCAGCACTCAGCCGGCGCATGAGCCTGCTCCGAGTTCTCTCCGTATGAGGGGGCCGCAGTAACGCCGAGGCTCAGGAAAAGCAAGGCCACAATTAAAGGGCAAACTTTAAAACTTGTTTTAATCATAGAAAAACCGACGTTTAAAGTTCTAAGTAATCCTATTTGTCCCATCAAACTTGTATCTTATTATATTGGTAGCGAGTTGTCAAATAATGTTCAGATTTTTTCAGGTTGCGTTCGAAAAATCAGGCCTGTCATTCAAATTCCGTAAGTCCTCAGTGAACCACCTACCTGCTGCCTGCCTGACGGCAGACAGGCGGGCAAACGTCTCTCCCGGCAACGAAAAACGACAGTGACAGCGCCCGAGTATGCAAAATGAGACGTAGCTCACTGATGACTTACCAAATTCCGCCGGCTACAAAGCCGATTCCGATAAGCAGCTGTGTGAGCAGTACCATTATAACGTTATTGGCCATAGCCGGGACCAATCGCCGTTTTTCGTTACTGTGCCGGGCTCCGCTGATCGACTTGAAGGCAAGGGGGAGTGTGAGCAGGGCGAGCAGCGTGGGAGCGGGCATGATTCCTGCTGCGACCCAGATAATTATCCATATATATACCGCAAGGGCCACTATGGAGTAAAATACTGCGGCCATACGGCATCCAATAGTTACAGGGAGCGTCCTGCGGCCGCCTGTTCTGTCGGCTTTAACGTCAATGAACTCATTCAGCAGCAGGAGGTTATGTACCAGCAAAGCGGGGGGAATGGAAGCCGCGGCGGCGGTCAGACTGTATCTTCCGGCAATAACGAAATACATCCCCAGCACCGGAAGCGCGCCAAGGCCCGCACCGGCAGCCCACTCGGGCCACGGCAAGCGCAGGATCAGCGGACTGTACAGAATTATGAAGAAGCCTCCGGCGGCTAGAATCGGCAGTAGCAGCCACCCTACAACAACAGTGAAGTAGATGCCGATCAGAGCGGCGAGAGAAAATGTAACAAAGCCGAATGCCAGCACCTGTCGGGGACTGAGCAGCCCCTCGGGCAGCGCCGGGCTGCCGCCGCTGAAAGGGGTGCGATCCGTCATGAGATCGATACCGCTGCGGAAATCGAAATAGTTGTTGAGCAGGTTTACGGAGGCATGGGCAAGCACCAGGCCGCTCCCGGCGAGCAAAGCTCGCCATGGATGAAAAAATCCGTCATTCCATGCAACAGCCGCACCCAAAAATGCCAGAATCACGGAAAGCACCAGATATTCGGCGCGGGCCGCCATCAACCATGGTTTTATCGTATTTTGAGTTTTATCGGGCATTTTTGCTCTCCCCGCCTGCGGCAAAATCAAATCTGCTGATATATTATAGTAAAACTGTAGGAGAGGTGCAAAAGTATTTTAAAAAACCTACTCTCATTCTGGATTTTACAGGTTTTCGTTCAATATTGGGTGTTAATTAACGTTAAGATAAATTTTAGTAGTTGGCGGTGCAATTTAGGCTGGCGACGGGACAATCAGAATATGCGGGTCACGTTAAGTGAAAGCAGTTTGTTGTATCCAACACGATAAAATCCTGCGGGGATAGTAGGTATATGTTTGACCGTATATATGAAATTTCGTAGAATGGTCTTTGTGCGCTGGTTCATAAATACATCCCCATATGATCTCCCGGCAACGGCAGTGCGGGCAGGATGCCCGCGCCTGCCTGCAGCATGCAGGCTTCCGGGGATAACAATTCGGGCCTTATAACGTTCCGAATACGCCGCCGAACTTATGAATCAGGGCACTTAGTGCGCTGAACTGAGCGGCATCGAGTCTTCAAAAAAAGAAAAGCGTAGGCAGAAGGGTCTTTTCTTTTTTGATTCAGTGTTGGGGCTTTCAAACAAATAGGGCCCTTTT
>PWZK01000276.1 GCA_003567495.1 Candidatus Brocadiaceae bacterium | reverse complement strand
TCAGGCCCGAAGGGCCGACTCACCCGCCTGCCTGCCGCGCTGCGGCGCAGGCAGGTAGCCCCGGGTGACCGGAGGGAACCCGGGGAAACCTGAGCACAACCCCGTACTGAGCCCCGACGGGGCGACTCAAGAAAGGGGCTCGCCCTGTGTTCGCCAAACCTTTGAATCGCCCCTGCGGGGCTCTTTTCTGTTGTTTGCGCCCTTTCCCCGGGGCTTGCGCCCCGGGCTATGAATCAGACGGCCCTTCGGGCCTGACGGCAGAGCCGGCAACGCTACTTAGTTACCATTGTCGTTGTCGTTGCTTATCAGTTCAACAGCTTAAACTGCCGTTGCCGTTTTACTAATTCTTTTCAAGTCCGTTTTTGAAAAGAATTATATGATTTTGGATTTGAGATTTATTTGATATTTGTAATTTGTAATTTTGAATTTGTTCCCAAGGACACAGCAACCTGAAAACAAAAAGTTCGCACATCGACAATTTGTTGCCGATGTACCGCTACCCAAGCGCCTATCTATCCTCCCATAAAATCTCCGCCATCCGCTCAGCGATTTTGACCGAGCGCGGGCCGGGGAGCATGGCGAACGTTTCCTCGATCACATAGATGCGCTCGTTTTTCACCGCTGGCAGCGTCGACATGTCCTGCCAAACTCTCAGGTACCGCCGGCGCTCTTCATCCTCCATCATCCCTTCGCCATGGAGTTCAATAATAACTTCCGGATTTCGTTCTGCGACAATTTCCTTGCTTACGCTTCCGTACTGGCGGCCCAGATCGGCCATTATGTTTTCTCCCCCTGCCAGGACCAGAAAATCATGCAAAAACCCTCCCGGCCCGACCACGTGGACTTCCCGCAAACTGGAGGGGTCGCGACCGACCACCAGCAGCGTTTCGACCCCGGGTCGGCCGGCCTGGGCCGCATCGGCAATCTCGGAGACCCATCGTTCCATGCGCTCAACGAGTTCCTGCGCGTCACTTTCGCAATCCAGCATATCTCCTGTCACACGGATTGTATCGTAGATGGACTCCAGGTCGTCGATCTCCATCGGGAGTATATCGATGCCGTAGCGTTCACCGAATTTCCCAAAATCACCCGGACGACCGTGGGTTATGATAAGATCGGGGCTGAGCGAAAGGATGATCTCAAAGTTTGGATTCACGTATCCGCCGCACCGGGGCAGATCGTCGGCCTCAGGCGGATAGGTGGTATAATCGCTGACTCCGGCCACCCTGTGGCCCTGCCCGAGCGCAAAGACAATCTCCGTTATGGCGGGAGACATGGTAATGACCCTCTCGTAAGGCAAGTGCCGCTCGGAACGGGAATCGGCCTCTTCAGACCCGCAGCCCGAAACAACCACCCCCATTGCCACCAGAGCCGTTACGCAGACTAACATAGACAGATATATTTTCGTTATCATATTTTCCTCCTGGTCAAAACAAATTATTCCTTTATCTTCTATCTTCCAGCCGGAAAGTGTACCTGATCGTGGTTTCGGCGGCCACTGGCACCCCGGCGCGCCTGGCCGGGGTAAAACGCGCGCCTCGCGCCGCATCAAGCGCCGCATCATCCAGGGCGTTGTGCCCGCTGGAACTGGCGACCTCGACGCCTGTTGCTCCTCCCCGTGAATTCACTGAGATCCGGACCGTCACCGTGCCTTCCTGGCCGCGTCGCCGCGCCAGGGCGGGGTATTCCGGGCGCGGAACATGGCTCTTTTCAACGCCGCTTTCGACTCCCTCCTCCAGCACGTCTCCCGGCACATCGGGTGCATCCAGCTCATCATGCGCCTCCTCATCCCGCTCCACCGGCTGCTCCGGCTCTTTTTCGACAGGATCCGGTTCAGCCTCTTCATCGTCCATAATCGGTTTTTCCGGCTGCTCTTCGACTCTGTCCGGCTCCCCTTCCTCCGGTTCTTCGGGCCGTTCCGGCTCCGGCTCAAGTTTGGGTTCCTCTTGTGTTTCCTCGACAGCATCTTCGTGTTCTTCCTGCTCCGACAGATTGGAGACGGGCGTCTCGGTAATGTCGGCCTCCTGTTGGTACAAATTCATTGCTACCGCATCAAGCGATTTTTCGATATCGTGTTTTTTATCCACCGGCGGATTTATTTCAGCCGCATCCGCAATCGCCGCCGCATGGTCATCACGATTTTGGCGGGCCGGATCAGACGGCATGAGCGTAAGCCGGACGGCCGAATCGCCGCGCATGTACTGCACCTGTGCGGGATTGCTCTGCGGCAGTGCGAAGAGCATCCCGGCATGGATCAGGCCGGAAAATATAAACGGCAATATGTATGTTTTCCAATGCATGTCAAATCCCGTCATCATCCTGTTCCACCGACAGCGAAACCCTTTCGTGTCCGTGCCGGCGCAGCAGGTCGAGAATCCGCACCGCAGTGCCGAGCTGGGAGCGGGAGTCACCGTGGATGGAGATCGGCGTATCGGCATCCACCCATGTCCTGCTTTGAAGCTGCGGCACGATTTCGTCCGGGGCGACCGGCTTATTGTTCAGAAAAAGCTGGTTTTCTTCATCGATACCGATGGCCACATAATCATCGACCACTGTCTCGCTCTCGCCGACTTTCGGCAGGCGCACGTCAATAGCCCGGTGCACCGTCATGGAGAGCATGGCGTAGATAAAAAACACCAGGAGCAGAAAGACCACGTCGATCAGCGGGATCATATCAATACCCCTCCGCTCGATTTCAAGTCCGCATTCAAATTTCATGGCTTTTAACCTCTCTTCTTTTTTCCGTCTCACGCCCGGCAGGGTTTTTTGTCTTTTTCAGGGCCAGCTCGAACCGGGAAGCCAGGAGTGAGAGTTCCTCGGTGGCCCGGCGCACGCGCGCTGCGAAATACTCGTATGGCAGCAGGGTGCATATGGCGATCGACAGCCCGGCGGCCGTGGTCAGCAGTGCCTGCGCAATGCCGGAGGTAACCGCACGCGGGTCTTCGATACCGGCCTGACCGAGCACGTCAAAAGACTCGATGATACCGATGACGGTGCCGAGAATGCCGAGCAGCGGAGCCACTGCGACGATTGTATGCATAAGTGAAAGGCCGCGTTTCATGCGCCCGATCTCTTCCATCGCGGCGATTTCCATGCTCTCGGCCAGCCCCTCGCCGCGGTGGCGCAGGCCGCTGAAGAGGACCTTCGCCCGGTAATCTTTGTTTCCGTCTGCATCCGGCTGGTTCTCAGGCGGACGGTCGTTTTTTCCTTCGGCAATATCGAACAGTTCTGTTATGACCTTTTCGTTCTTGCGCATCTTCTGCACGAGAAAGAAAATGACCCTCTCCAGCGTCACGGCCACCGCGAGCACCGAGCATGCAATGAGCGGTATCATCAGCGGCCCGCCTTGTTCGATTATTGAATGCATTTTTCTTTTTTTAAAATATAATTCTTTCTAAGACGGAGCTTGAAAATGTGACGCCTGTCTGCCTGTCGGCGCGGCAAACAGAGAAGCCCGCGCCACAATCACAGGCCCGACAGGGCCGACTCATTCATAGCCCCGGGTGACCCGAAGGGAACCCGGGGAAACCTGAGCACCACTCCGTAAAGAGCCCCGAGGGGGCGACTCAAGAAAGGTGTTCGCCCTGCGCCCAACCAACCCTTTGAATCGCCCCTCCGAGGCTCTGTTGTGGCAGAGGCGCCTTTTCCCGGGGTTCCAGCGCCCAACGACGGGGCGCTTCCACCCCGGGCTATAAATCAAACGGCCCTTCGGGCCTGACGGCAAACGACATCATTTTTGAGCACATCGACAATTTGTTGTTAGTGTCAGCATATTAAGCGCCTGTGATAATGTCAGGGTTCGCGCCGTTAATAACGCCGCGAACCCTGCACTTAGAATGCAGCACAGGAGGAAAAGCGCCGCATTCGATTATTTCCAGGCCCGGGCCGGAAAATCTCAGAACCTCGCCTGAAGGCCTGCATAAAACGTGCGTCCCGGGGTGTTGTAGCCGGAAACCTCCTCGTAATCCTCGCGCAGCAGATTCTCCGTCCGTGCAAACACAGTAACATTATCACGGATTTCGTGTGATGCTGCAAGATTTAGCAGCGTGTAGCTGCCGAGGCGTACCCTTTCCGATGTCCAGCCTTCCCAAACCTCATCATATCGCCGCCCCACATGATGTCCGGTAAGCGTCACGCTCGCCTTATCGTTGAAGCTATAGCGGGCCGACAGTGTGAAGCGGTCTTTTGGACGTCTCAGAAGCTCTTCATTTGTCTCTTTATCCTTTGCTCGGGTATAGGTATAGCCCACTCTGGTTGTCAGCGAATCGGTAATCTTTGCAGACAGGCCCGTTTCAACTCCATATGTCTCGGCTTTGCCTACATTTTCCATCTGCCCGTCTGTCCATTGAAGCAAGTTCCTGATATCGTTTTCAAAATAGGTAAGTTCCGCCTTGAGATGTCTGTCGAAAAAAAACTGTTCGATCCCGGCATCCCAGCTCCGGCTTTTTTCGGGATCGAGATCCGGATTCGGCCCCCAGTCATCGGGACCATACAGGTTTTCAAGTGAAGGCGCCTTGAATCCGGTCCCATGAGAGGCCCTGAGTCTTGTATCTGTTTCAGAAATCAGATAAGCGCCTGCCAGCCGATAGGTAGTTTCAGTGCCAAACTCTTCATGCCGGTCGGTGCGCAATCCGGCGGTTAAAAACAGATTTTTTACCGGTTCGAATTGATTTTGAACAAAACCGCTTGTCGTGCTTCTGCGGGCACTATATTCCGCCGGCGCCCAACCGCCACCGCGGCTATCCAAATCCGCCTTTTCTTCCGCCCATTCCGCCCCCAGCGTCAGCGTGTAAAGTTCGTGAATATACAGATTGTGCTGCCAGTCAACCTGAGTGTATTTTCCCCGAAATTCAGAGACCGCCTCGTCGACAGGAGTAAAACCGGAGGGGGGGTTTTCAAAGCCTTCTTCTTCGTTCCTCCTTTTTGTGTCCGAGCGGCCCACGCCTATTATCTGCTCCCAAAGTCCGTCAGCCAGGTCGATTGTGGCCTGCGAGCGAACAGTATGTCTCTCAGTCCACGACCTGGCATCTACAGCCTCCGTCACTGAATCCCAAAATGAATCATATGCAGTCTTTTCCGTATCATACTCATTCATGGCATCTTCAAAACGATAGCTGAAATCTATCTTCACATTGTCCCGGGCTTGCAATCCAATAGTAGTGCCCAGGGTGGTGTTGCGGTAACCATC
>PWZK01000324.1 GCA_003567495.1 Candidatus Brocadiaceae bacterium | reverse complement strand
CATACGGTCGATTGCGGGGTTTTGCCAAGCGACTGCGAGACTTTCGGCCTGCCGGCGCTGGAATCGCAGGCCGCAGGCAAACCCGTGGTAACCACGCGCTGCAACGGCCCTGAATATGTGGTTAATTCTGAAAAACTCGGGCGGGTAGTGGAAAAAGGAAATGCCTCCGGGTTGGCGGCTGCCATGGCTGATGTTTATGAAAAAAGAGAGCAATTCAACGGAGAAGCGATCCGGGATAATGCCTTCCGGCGGTTTTCACGCACCAGGGTCAGCCCGCAGTTTAGCAGTCTGTACAGGAAGGTGCTGGGAGGCGAGAAATGAGCTTCAAGAAGGTGACGAGGATCTACCTCCGGTGCTGGAAGGTAAAGTTGCTCCATCACGTATGTCCGGCGAAATATACCGATGCGAACCCTGTCAAATTAATATATGTAAACCCGCAGCACATAAAATTTAATCAGTTACCGGCGCCGACTGATGTTATATGCAAATATGATATAAAAAAGAAAGGAAAAAGATACGATAAGCTCAGAAATCTTGGCAGGGTCATCGATGGTGACTGGGACACCTGTAAGAGAGAAATACACCTGGCCAGCGCAACAAACAGAATGCTGCTAGAGAGATTCCGCGAGAACAAGAATTGGGACGAAATCGATGTTTACAGGCAGCATCTCGCCAGAATCGACAACGGCGAAACCGCCTGGCACAAGTGTGCTTCAAGGGAAGAATTGGAAAACCGGGCAGCAAAAATAGAAAAACTTTTCACAAACATAGCCAAAAACGGATACCGCTCACAGTATGAAATGGCAAGAAATAAACTTAAATTTTTGTTCAGAACAAAATGTTTTTTTGATGAAGTTACAGTTAACATCGGCAGACAGGGGGAGCTGCTGTTCAACAACAGCGGGGCAAACCGGCTGGCAATTGCTCAGGTGCTCAAACTCGAGTCAATACCGGCGCGCGTGCTGATCAGGCACAAGAAATGGCAGGAAATTCGTGATGAAATGAAAAAATCCAGGCGCAGTAGCCCTTTGCCCCGGCATTTAAAGCGCCACGCGGAACATCCGGACCTCCAGGATATAATAAAAGACTGATAAATCTCCTACCCTTCTGGAACCGATATTTTCTCGCCCGCATCCAGATTGCCGTTCCAATCCTCATGTTCGATTTGAACGATTGCAGGCACGCTGTCGATTCGCAGGAATTTTGCGATTGCAAGGCGATGTCTGCCGCTCTCACAGCGTATAAACCGGCCGTCACGATCAACAGCCAAACGAATATCATCGGGCACGGTAACGCCGCGGACGTAACATCGCCTTCTGCCGCTCTCGCGAAAGGTATATCCGTTTGCTTTCATATCTTCGTATATCCTGTCCAGCTCCCTGCACCTGCGATCGACCTCATCCATTGACCTGCAGCTGTTCCAGGTCTTACCTTTTCTGCGAATTTCCTCTACGGCCCGACGATATTTCGGGGTCTTTTCCCAGGGTGCCCCTTCGGCGAACCGCATTTCAAGCGACCTGTAAAGCCGGGTTTCAGCGATCGGTTTTACCAATTTATCCCACCCCCCGTGACCCACCCCGACAACCGCCTCGGGCCCCTCGACATCGAACGGAAATTTTTCTGTAAGTGTTATCCGGTCAACCTCGGCGTGGATAACCTTCAGTTCATATCCGGTGTCAGGCTTAAAACCCCAGAACCTGTGCATCAGCCGGCTGTGAAGCCGCTGCATACCGGTCCTGTAAGCGGTTTTAACAAGCAAAACCTGGATTTTATGTGGTATGATTTCCATTTTTCTAAAGTTTTTGCCAGTCTGCCTGTTGCAGGCAGGTCCTGCGGGCGCCTACTTTTTGAAAAAAAAGCAGGCTACCATACGTCCTTTTTCCGATAGAGAGTCAGTGCCTGAGGGTAGTTTTCCCCAAGCATGGCCTCAAACGCGCGGCGTTTGGGCGACGGACCCTTCCCCTTCTCAACGCCCAGGATGATGGCGCTCTTCCGTGTCCATTTCTCCAGCTCCCTGCGATTGCCGACAAAACCAAGCCACTTGGTCTTGCGCTCGTCAAGATCGAACGCCCTCACTTCACCCCGAGGCGTGACTATAAAGTTGTGCCTCGCCATATCCCCGTGGTGAATTCGGTTCGAATGCAATATCCGCAGAAAATGAAACGTCTGGGCCAAAACTCCGAGGCGTCGTTCAAATTCGTCTACTTCATTCAGAAAACGCTTCAGCAGTACGCCGGGGCATTCCCGCATGACAAGCAGGCTCTCCTGTTTTATGACGTCGTAACACCTCACAAAAGCCATGACGGGATCGGCTACTTCAGCACCGCATTCTTTCAGGAAAAGCAGTTTTTGCAGCTGCCGCTGCGCAAGAGGCATCGTCCACGCAAACCCGCGCAATGAGGCATAATGCTTGCGGGTGAAGCGATAACTGTATTTTTTCAGGTAAAACCCCTCCCCACCGACCGCACAATGAAAAACCTTGCGTTTATAACGGGATTTGAGAGGCTCTGCGGGCTCTTTACCAGCGATAAAGGGCAGAAATGGCTCGCAAGGAATGTTACTGTTCGTGGGGACAATGACCTTCATCCTCTCGTCAAGCCGGACGGCCCTGATGCTATCCCTAGTTCTTCTCACGTAATTGGCATTCCAGCCGAACATGTAGCGTCCTCTTTTCTTTCTCGGAAAATCAGGAAAAAGAGCTGTTATCAGCAGTTTTTTAAATTATCGTTCGACAAAAATCCATAAATAACATACTAAGCCTTAAGACGGTTGCAGAACAGGCACGTGTTACTATATACTGCTTTATATTGTTTTCCGGGGGGGGCAAGCCGGGCCGGAGAGTATGGGATACAATCTCCCCCCTTACGGGATCGTGAAAAATTTAATCTGCTAATAATTGCAACATATTTTGCTAGCAGACATTATTTTGTAAGATTAACGGAAATGACTAAACATTTCAAACACCATAGCCCAAGACCAGGCTGCGGGTTTACCACAGAAAAAATAATCCAGAATTTGAGCCTTTGAAACACAGACCCACAATTTTTTTCCGTTGCCTTTGATCCTTGAATTTTGTTATAGATCACAATTAACGCGTGGCACATGAGTTGGGAGCAAACCAAGATGGAAGGATGTTTTAAGCGGTATACTACTGGACCTGGGCTGTCGGTTTATCACCGCGGTGCCGACGCAGGCAAATGGAAAAGCTTCGCCCCGCTCTTTGACAGCGCCTGGGATATGGAAGCGATAAAGGTCAACAAAAGCCGGAAAGTAGTCGTAAAATACGAAACCGGCGGCAAGACCTACTACGTCAAAATCTACTCCAGGCGACACGCATCGGGAATCGAACATAACCTTCTGCGCGGCTCATCGCTCACCTTTCTGAGGAGCAAGGCTCTGAAACACCTGCGAAAATCACAAAACCTCTCCGCCATAGGGCTGAGCGTGGTGGAGCCCTGTATGGTAATACAGCGCCGCTACGGGTTTCTGCGACAGGAAAGCATGCTCATAACGCCGGAATCAACCCTGCCGACGCTGGCCGAACGTCTGCACCAAAAAACCGGCTGGGAATCATACCTGCCGGCGATCGGAAACGCCATACGCGATATCTCCACCATGCACGAAAACGGATACGTGCAGTGGGACCCGCATTTTCATAACATGCTCGTCAGGCCCGATCAGGAAATCGTGTGGCTGGATTTCGGAACTATCAGGAAATTCCGCTTCAGCCGGAAAAAACCATTCACAGATATCAGAAAACTGTGGCATAAAAGCATAAACGAACTGCAGGGGCGCATTAAAAACCCGGAAAAGACCGTCGCCGAGCTGTTTGAGCGCAACTATGAAAATAAAAAACGACTGCATAAAGCGCTGAATTTTTTCTGGAAATAAGCAGTAAATCGATCCGGGCCGGTGATTTCAGGTGAACACATTTGAATCGCCCTTTCAGGGCTCTTTTCTATTGTGCGCGTCCTTTCCCCGGGGCTTGCGCCCCGGGCTACTAATGAAACGGCCCTTCGGGCCTGACGGCCAAGCATGCAATACGTCTGATTCCTGTTGCCTTTGCCTTTTGCCTTTTGCCTTTTGCCTTTGCCGTTTGTCGTTGCCGTTTGTCGTAGTCGTTTTGTTGTTGCCGTTTTATTAATTCTTTTCAAGTCGTTTTTGAAAAGAATTATTGCCGTAATATTAAAACTTTTTCGCGTATTTTGAAAAAGTTTTATTTTGAAAAAGTTTTATTTTGAAAAAGTTTTACAACATGCGAATACTCTTCATACAAAAAAGAACCAACCGCGGCGGTTCCAAGGTCAGCCTGCTAAATACCATCAAGCTACTGACCGGAGCGGGGTGCGAGGTAAACGTTCTGTGCTCGGCAAAAGGGCCTTTTACCGATTGGCTCGAACAGAACGGCATCCCTTACTTTGTATCATACGTGCCCGAATACCGGAAACTCACCGACCGGATAAGATTCCGCCGCTGTATAAATCGCATAGCATCAACGCTTCCCGGGAAAAACTTCGACTGGGTTATCAGTAATGAAATGTGGTGGGGGCCGGCGGCGGCGGCGCTGGCCGCCAGGGCCGGCGCCCGTTCGGCGGTCATACTGCGTGATACGCTCACCGGAACCCGGAAACTGAAAAAATACGACCTGCAAAAACACGACAGAGTGCTCTGTATAAACCCCGTGATGACCGGCTGGGTGAAAGAACTTCACGGTGAAAAAACGGACGCACGCACCATATTCAACCCGGTGACGATGCCGGATCCGGACCCTAATGGCATAGAACACTGGAAAAACGTCCTGGACGCATGGCCGCGCGCGGAAAAGATTTTCCTCACCACAGGCCGGCTCGGCCCGCGCAAAAACCAGATAGACGCCGTCAGGACACTGCATTTGCTTGGCAAAAAGCCCGGGGGGAATTACGGCGTCGTTTTCGCCGGCGGCGGAGATAAAAAATATATCGCCAGGATGCGGAAAACCGCAGCCAAACTCTCCGTAGCCGATAAAGTTCTTATGCCCGGATATATCGATAATATCCGGGGGCTGCTGGAGAGCGCAGACTGTTTCCTCTTCACAAGTGTGCGCGAAGGGTTGCCGCGCGCGGTAATCGAGGCAATGCTGGCCGGCCTCCCGGTTTTCAGCTACCCGCTGCCCGGGCTTAAAGAAATTTACGGCGAGTATCATCCGATGTT
>PWZK01000156.1 GCA_003567495.1 Candidatus Brocadiaceae bacterium | reverse complement strand
TAATTAAATATCCCCGTTGGGGAATGGGGGCTCAATATAGCGGAAGTTATTGCCAGCGAAAACACATAGATTAAATTCAAGCTTAATGGTTACGACTTTTTTCTTCGTGCTCTTCGCCTGCCTGTGCGTACGCACGCAGACAGGCGACCTTCGTGGTGGACAAGAATGTCAGATAGCCATGCGCTTTTCTTTCACGCATATGTTCCAAAAGCGATAAATCCACCTCCCCCTGGCCGCCTGCCCGCGGCAGGCAGGCGCAGAGAACGCAGAGAACGACGGGAGTAAATCAACATGTCAAAGGGCGCTGAAGGGGCGACATGAACGCTTCAATTTTCGGCCCCGAAAATCGCCTGCAAGGCCCTTTTCCAGGGCTAAAATATGCGTATCGCTTTGTTAATCAACACTATATCGTGGTCCGACCCCAACAAAGTGGCCGCCCCTCACCCGGCGTTCGGCCGGGCGGGCCTTTTGAAAAACTTGGGATCAGGCCCGAGGACCACTCTAAAGCCGACATCGGCATAGACATGTTCGGGAGTCAGCCCGTCGCGGTTGGAAACCAGGCAGCACCCGGCTTCGTAACCCCAGCTGCCGCCTCGCAGGAGGCGATGTGATCCTTCCTTCGGGCCGGTCGGATTGACGAGTCCGTCAGTGCGCGGATAATCTCCCTGCCAGTCCCGGCACCATTCCCAGACATTGCCGCTCATATCATACAACCCCAGCTTGTTGGGAGCTTTCAAGCCGACCGGGCTGCTCATATACGCGCTGTTCCCGCCCATGGGGCCACCATACCACGCCACGTCTTCTATATTATTGGACCCCGAGTACTTATAGCCCTGCCCAAAATTGCCTCCGCGAGCAGCATATTCCCACTCCCCTTCAGTTGGAAGACGATATACGTAGCCTTCCGGAAGCCGTCCCTCCCCTCTTTCACGCTCCGTCAGTTTTTTGCACCAGGCCCTGGCATCATACCAGCTTACCATCTCCACCGGCCGATCTTCCCTCCTGAAATGCGCCGGGTTCTCTTCGCCCATCAACTCATATTGACGCTGTGTAATCGGGTATTTGGCCATCCAGAACGAATGGGTGATAAGAACCCAATGTTGTGGTTTTTCCCCGGCAAACCAGCGCCGGGAACCACGCCTGTATTTTCCCGCTCTAACCGGCACCAACTCCATAGTCACATCCTCGCCCAGCCTCACGCGCCACAACTGCCCCTGCACGGGATCGACAAGGTTCTTTTCGGCCGCTTCCGGAGCGTAGTAATCTTCACCTCGAAATTTTGGGCCGATCTCTTCAGGACCCGCAAACGGAATACGGCCACCGAAACCTTTCTCCCCTCTTGCACGGCCGCGAGAGGACCTGCCGAAAGCCATCCTCATCAGTTGTCTTATTCTACCCACAACACACTCCTCCCTGGTAAATAGGCGCTGGGTATCCTGACATCAACAACAAATTGTCGATGTACTAAAAAATCATGTCGTTTGCAGTTTAGTCGTAGCCGTTGCCGTTGTCGTTTTATTAATTCTTTTTCAAGCGAAGTCTTGAAAAAGAATTAGTGCGCTTGTTTGAAAACACAGTATCTTTTGGCGCCTTCGGCGCGGTACTGTGCATACGCAGAGAAAATTACAAATTCAAAATCTCAAGTTCCAAATAAATCCAAAATTATAATATCAAAATTCAAAAAATAAAAACGCAACTTCTTTCAGCGCCAACGGCGCGTCATGCTAAAGCCTATGTCGAAGCGCAGGTCCAACGGACCGAAGCGAAGCCATAGGAAACCGATGCCCGGACAGCGTAGCCCTGTAGGGGCGACATAATGATCTACATGCTCCCGGCGCGCCTTTGTTTCCACGTAGCAACCGGAAAATAAAAAATTTCCCAAAAGCGACAAAAAAATGATATATTGGCTATATTAAGAAGCTTATCTGGATTTCACTCAAACATGGCATCGACAAACTTATCAGGGTCAAACGGTGCCAGATCTTCCGGCTGCTGCCCTATACCAACAAATTTCACGGGCACGTCGATCTGATCCCGCATGCCAAAGACGATCCCGCCCCTCGCAGTGCCGTCCAGTTTTGCGAGCACGAGCCCGGTAAGCTCGAGATATTCATTGAACCTGACGGCCTGGCTGAGACCGTTCTGCCCAGTGTTTGCATCGAGAACCATAAGTGTCTCGTGCGGAGCTTCCGGGAGTTTTTTTGAAACGACACGCTGTATTTTGCTCAGTTCCGACATCAGATTCTCGCGGGTATGTACGCGGCCCGCAGTATCTATTATCAAAACGTCATAGTTTCTTGAAAGGGCCTTGTCCATGGCGTCGAAAGCTACCGAAGCAGGGTCGGCACTTTCATTTTTCACAATATCCGCCCCCGTCCACTCCGCCCATATTTCGAGCTGCTCGCCCGCAGCCGCCCGGAATGTATCACAGGCGGCCAGCAGCACGCTTTTGCCCTCTTTTTGAAACCTCATAGCCATTTTGCCTATTGTCGTAGTCTTGCCCGACCCGTTCACTCCCGCCACCAGCAGGACCGCGGGGGGCTGTGCCGGCAACTTCAGGCCGGTTTCCCACGGGCGCAGATCGGCTTTTATGCGTTCTTTCAAAAACGGTATTACCCCGCCGGCATCGGCCAGCTCCCCGTCCCTGCAGGCTTCATGCAATTGCGAGCATATACGCTCCACGGTGCGAGGACCTATATCGGCCAGATAAAGCTGCTCCTCAATCTGCTCAAGAGTATCTTCGTCAAGCCTGGCGCCCGGTTTAAGCACCGACTGAAGTCCGCCGGTAATTTTATCGTGAGTTTTTCTCAGACCCGACCGGAGACGCCCCAGCATGCCGTTCTCATTCGGGTCGGCGGAAGAAACCGTGCCGGTGGGTGGGCCGATTTGCGAATATCCGTTTTTTTCCTTTTTTTTATTTCCAAAAAGTCTCATTTTCTCTTTCCAGGCATTTCATTTTTCAAATGTTTCCACATACCCATACCTCCTGCTGCACTCGAACAACCCGTGCACTTCCACCAGAGAGACCGCTTCAGCGCCGGGCCCCGCCCCGCCGGAGGGGTTTCCATGAAAATCACTTCCGCCGGTTATCACCATGTTGCGCCGACGCGCAACGTCCAGCCAGAACGCCGCATCCTCTGCCTTATGCCCGGTATAATGGACCTCTATACCGTCTAACCCCGCATCCTCAAGATGGTCGATAACCCCTTCAACACCTTTAGCCAGGCCTGGATGCGCAAGCACGGCACATCCGCCCGCCTGATGTATCATGTCTATTGTATGCCGTGCGGATGTTTTTTCCTTTGGCACAAAAGCGGGCATACCATCGCCCAGAAACTTGCTGAACACTTCATCAACGCTGCCGCACACGCCCATCTCAATCAGCTTAAGCGCAACGTGCAAACGCCCCACGGTGTTGTTTTTTTCTTCAATGATCTCCTCAACATCGATATCGATCCCGCATCCGGCCAGTTTTTCAGCGATACGCCTCACCCTGAAAAGCCTCACTTTTTGCAGTTTCTCCAGTTCTTCAACCAGTTTTTCGTTGAAAATATCGATATAATACCCGAGTATATGCAGCTCGTATTCTTTATCACCGATGGTGTCGTGAATATAAGCTGACATCTCCACGCCGGGCACCACGTAAATACCGGCATCTTCACCGGCCCGGACGGCTTCCTCCACTCCATCGATACAATCGTGGTCGGTGAGCGAGATCGCATCCAGGCCGCACCGGCCGGCTTCCTTTACCACCGCGCCCGGAGAAAGTTCGCCGTCAGACGCGTTGGAATGCAGGTGCAAATCGGCACGTTTCTGCGGGTCGGGGGGCGTGGGCGGAGCTTTCAAAACATAACGCGACGAACTGCGCCCGGGTTCGCCGCCGACAGCATTGCATTTTAATTTGGTTTTTAGTGTCATTGAAAAATCTGTATAAATTTTATCCAGAACGCCGTTTATAAAGTTAGGTGAACCCTCCGTGCCATAAAGCTTTGAAAGCTCGATCGCTTCGTTAATTACAACTTTAGGCGGGGTATCCTGGCAATAAAGCAGTTCGTAAGTTGCCAGGCGCAATATGTTTCTATCCAGATTCGGCATGCGGTCCACGCGCCAGTTGGTGGCCACTTTCTGTATGATTTCATCTATCTCCGTCAGATGTCCCATGCACCCTTCTATCAGCCGGCGTGCGAATTCCGACATATCCCGATCTTCCCCCGTCCCGGCAAGGGAATCGGGCCGGACATCGGCCGGATCGCTGCGAAACTCACTTGCATAAAGGGCCTTAAGGGCCATCTCGCGGCCTCTGGTGCGTTTCCCCCTTTTCTTTGTCATTCTCCGGCGCCTGTTTTTTCCATTAGCGTCGCCATTTCGATCGCTGCAAGGGCCGCCTCGGCCCCCCTGTTACCAGTCCTTCCGCCTGCCCGATCAAGAGCCTGCTCGATAGTATCAGTCGTTACTACGCCGAAAATTACCGGAAGCCCCGTCTCGCTGCTCACCCGTCCAATGCCCCTGGCAACCTCGGAAGCCACGAAGTCGAAATGAGGCGTCTGGCCCCTGATCACCGTGCCAAGACATACTACCGCATCAAATCGCCCGGATCCGGCGGCATTGCCCGCAACGAGCGAAATTTCAAACGCTCCAGGAACGCGAAACACTTCGATATCGGCTACCCGGGCGCCGTGCCGCCTGAGGCAATCTTCAGCACCGCTTATAAGCCTGCTGGTTATAATCTCGTTGTAACGGGATGCCACAACCGCAAACCGTTTGCCTTCGGCATTGAGATGCCCTTCATGTGTTTTGAACTCTTCCATTTCCCCTTTTCCGATAAAATAAAACTGTGGTTAAACTCCTTTAGTTAATAATATAAACGAGAACGAGAAAAATTGCAAGTAGGAGAGGAATTTGCGCTGTAACTTTTTTTAAGTACCTCGGAACGCAGATTGTTCAGAGATTATCCCTGTTTCCAGGGGTTACCGGGCGCAAATTCCTTCATAAGATATCGGAAGCTCATATAGCGCATCCACAATAATCGAAATCGGGATCGGGATCGAATAAAATGGTTTTAGCACGCCAAAAGCCCGATGCATACCAGCTTGCAGGCCAAAAAGAGTCTGGCTTCACCATAAGCTACGAAGCGGAATCCATACAGATTGATGGGGCGGGGACAATGGCCGAGGTTCTGTTTTCCGACGGGCTG
>PWZK01000240.1 GCA_003567495.1 Candidatus Brocadiaceae bacterium | reverse complement strand
GGGCCTCGGAGATTCCCGAATGGCTCATATAAAGACTGCCGGCAAGATCCTTCTGCATCCAGTTTTTATCGCCAAAGCAGATAATCTTTAGAATGATGACTATATCCTGTGGACGCATCCCATTTATTTGCTTCATAGCAACCTCCAAAGTCTCAACAATCTCGTTTCGTGTTTCGCGATTCGCTAATTGCGATATTCTACCATTCTTTGTTGGGACAAGTCAAACCAGGGGGGCATATCACTTCAGCAAAGGTCCAGGCCCGCGGTTGTAGAGCCCCGCACAACGCTGCCGGTGCTTCTCGTCAAATCGGGCTGAACAGGCAGATCAAATCAGATTGTAAAGAAAGGGCAAGGCTCTTCCCGCGTAGTGGTTCCAAAAAAAGAAGCCCCAGGGAGCCTTCCGTGGCTCTCTGAGGCTTTTGCTGGGTGGTACCCCCAAGGGGATTTGATCCCCTGTTACCGGAATGAGAATCCGAATATGTGTTTTCCTATCCTGCTATTTAGCAACAATTTAGCGTAACAATAAAAGTCGTGCATGACGTTATTTATGACATTCGGTGACATTTCCCAGAGGTGCTTCTTCGGTCACATCCGCTATTGTATTCCGAATATCCCGTACAACCACGGATTACACCAGTTCGGCGAGCAGTATTAATTACGAAACCCGGGCGCATTACAACATTTTTTGTATTTCCGGCCGCTTCCGCATGGACAGGGGTCGTTACGCCCAACTTTTTTTCCCGATATTCGTCCCCGTGGTTTTTCCCCCTGGTCGTTTTTTTGTAAATCTCTCAGAACTTTTTCACTTTTATTTAGAGGAACGGAAAGTTCTTCCCTGCGCAACTTCTGCAATCGTTCCCTTTCCTCACGTGCCGCCTTCCACTCTTCAGCTTCCGGCAGGTCGATATCAAGCACCGTTGTGGTATCAAGCAGCATATCCTCAAGCGACAGCATGCCCGTGTCATAACCACTTTTGATTTCGTTTCTTACAACGTCCAGGCCGCGTTTCGAAAATAACTTGCAAAGCCCCTCACACAGGAGCGTACGTATACCACTGTCTTGCTCCCGTCCCAGTTGTTCCAGAAAAAAACTTTCTGACCGCCTGCTTTTTATTCTCATTGGTACATTGATGGAAAACAGGCGCACGTGCCATTCGTCTTCCGCAAACGTATCTTCCACCAGATTGACGGCCTCAACACTCCCGATACGCGCCAGAGCTTCATTGACCCGCTCCCTCAAGTAATCGGCATCCTCCTTCAGTTTATCAACCAGAATCGGCACAGCCCCCTCAATACCGCGTACCCCGGCCAGATCAATAAGCCAGCATTCAAGAAACTGGTATCGGAAGGTATCCTCGCTCAGCCAGGTGCATATTTCATTGTCAGAAGGTTCATCAGCAACGGCTAGCAGGTCGATGAGGCAGTCAACCAGGGGCCTGTCCACATCCGTCAGTTTCGTATCGGATTTTTCACATTCAGAGTTGTATTCCTGCAGAGCCTCCCAGGCCTGCCCCGGAGTATAATCCAACATTTCCCGCCTTTTATTAATTTTCCGGGCGTGCTGTTCGCTTAATTTCGCTTTTCGCCGGATATCATTTTCGTATTTTACAAACCATTCACACGGAGCATCGGAAACAATGCCTGAATAATGAATTAAATGGCCAATTTCATCAATTTCCTGAAAGCGGTTCAGGACTCGTAAAAAATTCTGCTCTGATAAACAGAAAGAGTGTCCGCGCGCGAGCACAAGCAAATTGTCTTCATCCCCATACCTCTCACATCCGTCCAGCACTAAACCCATAAGCTCGGGATCCGTACAGCAGGCTTCGACAAAATATTCAGAGACAAACTCCCGAACATGTCTATCAGGATGCAGCATAAAGGGTTTCAGAACCTCGTTGCTTATAAGCGGCTGTTGCGTCTGCTCTTCTGGCGTTGGGGTATCTGGAAATAATCTTACTGTTTGCATTTTTTTCTCTTTTTTTACTACGGCTGGGTTAAATGACCTAAGTCATAAGAATAAAGTTTTTGCAGAGCTTTTTTCAAAAAGCGAAACCCTTTACTTTCTTTGATTCATACTGATGATATCCTCTTCCACCTCCGGATAAAGCTCGTCGATTTTCTGCTGAATTTCGGTGGTATGGGCAAGGGACGTTACTATCTGGCAGTAGGTGCGGATGTCTTCGAATTCGAGGCGGCGCTCTTTTCTGTCCTTCAGCCATTTATGGCAGACCTGGTAGCCGCCGACCTGGTATTCCCACACTTCCTGGGTCACCGGCTCGAAATACTGCGTTTTGTTGATGCAGACGCGCTCCGTCTCCGCGTCGTAATCAAACCCCTTTGACTTTGTCTTTGCTACCACTGAGTCGCCCTCGCCCTCAAAACGACAGACGGGCGGGTCGAGTTCGGAGGAGTCGAGCAGGTGCAGCTTTGTCAGGCGTTCGCCCAGAGCGGCCAGCTTACGGAAAAGCTCACCGTCGGCCGTGAACGGAACGCGCGGAAAATCCATCTTCAGGAACTCGGCGTATTTCTCGCGGTATGACGGCGAATACAAAACGGCATAAATGTAATAAAATATCTCTTCCGGCGTAAGCTCCTCACCATAGATTCCCTTGAGCTTTTCGTAAATATCCACTTCGATATTGGGTATCCGGTTCTGATACTCCCCTTCTGGCTCGAAAATCATCATCGACTGGAAACTTTTTGACGGATTACTGTTTTTATTGTTGCTTTGGTTTCGGTAAAGGTAGAGAGGGAGATGTAAACTGCCACCTCGATAGAAAAGATTAACATCTTGTATGTTATTAGAACAAAAAGCCAAGTTCCATTCGCCGGGCCCAACTACTTGCCCCTGTCTTCCGATACATAAAGCTAAGTTTTTGCCGGATATCATATGACGCATAATTTCTTCACGCGGGAGTTCGACCAAATCGGTATGATAGCATATCCAGCGAGTATCAAAAGGGCGATATAGGTAGGGCAATAATTTCTCTTCCCATTCTTTATCAGCTTGGAAGCTCCTGCGACGTTTTGACAATTTCCAATCCCTGGTATCTTTCAGTTTAAGTGTCTCCTCAAGAAAATGATCCGGCATGTCAGGATTTCGAAATTGCCGTAGTCTCCTCGTCAATATTTTGCGATCGATATCAACCACAAAGTGGTCACGGTGTGTTTTTATTCCTGTTGAGTGTATTGGAAAAACATCTACGATTGAGGACCAGTTCTTATATGTTTCATATCCCTTTTGTGACGCTGTGGAAAAGATATAAAACGGGCTTGTCGGCTTAACATCTTTCCAGGTTGTTTTGAGAAAATTATTGTCCGTGAGCCATTTATTTTTTCGCACACGTTTTCCGTAGATGTCGGCATGCTGGAGAATAGCATCAGCATTCTTATCCTGCCTTCTTTCCTTTTTGATGAGAAATACTATGGCAACGCCCGTCTTTATATCGAAAACATTAACGTCCTTTCCACCATCGGGGCAGGTTTCCTTTTTGCGTGAATTACCGTGAAGGTCAAGCACATAAATTTCATCAAAAGTATTCAAAAGGCTCTGTCGCATCCCACGAAACGTTGGATTATCAATGTAGCCATGATTGGTGATCATACCGACCACGCCACGTCCGGCCTGATCAACTTTCCATTGAGCAAAACGCAGGAATTTGACATAATCATCATGCAGACCTTTGGGATTTTGTTCTCCCAGCGGCTGTCCGTCAACATACTTATAATCATTGATAAGATTCGTTATCCATTCACCCATATTAGATGAAAAGGCCGAATACGGCGGATTGCCGAGGATCACCAGGATCGGCTTTTTGTTCTTGATCTCGCCGGCCAGGCGCGATTCCTCGGCCAGCGCCGAAAAACCCGGGAATTTCGTCTGGCTCAGGTCCTCGTTGTCCAGGCTGTTGGTCAGGTAAAACGGCATCCGCTCATCGTCCCGAAGCCGATGGCCGAGTTCTTCAAGAAAGAATCCCATCTTCAAATGTCCGACCGCATACGGCGCCATCATCAGCTCGAACGCATAGAAATTCTTCAAAATGTGATTGCGAATGAAATCCTCGCGTCCGCCCGTGCCGTATTTGCTCTCGAATTCTTCGACCGCCTGCCGGGCCGCGCGTGCCACGAACGTCATGGTGCCGGCCGCCGGGTCCAGCAGCGTGACTCCCTCGGAGGCCAGGCCGTCCTGCTTGCCAAACTTCTCTTTCAGAAGCCCGTGAAGCGAACGCACGATGTAACCGACCACCGGCTCGGGTGTGTAGTAAACGCCGCGCCGCTCGCGTTCCTTCGGATCGTACTTCGCCAGGAACGTCTCGTAGAAATGCACGATCGGGTCGCTGCCCTTGCCCTCGTGGTAGTAGCGGTCGAGTATGCCGGGCGCATCCGCCACCGCCAGCACGTTCGCTATGTCGTCCACACACCAGATAAGCTCCTCCGACAGCATTTCATCTTCCAATGATACCAGCCGGAACAGGTTTCGCAGAATGCCGATCGTGTGCGGGATATTGCCGTAAGCCGTGCGGCGGTTGAAATCTTCCCCGGCACGCATCCGGGCGGCGAAGAGTCCGTAGGTGATCGTCTGAGCGAAGAGGTCGGCGAACTGATCCGGCGTCAGCGTGCCGATCAGAAATGTCCTGAACGCCTCGAAGAAACCCGTCAGTATGCCGCTGTCGCCTGTTTCCCGTTCGAGCTCCCGGCCGGTGATGTCGCGCAGGAACCGGGTGCGTTTCGCCAGTTCGACGGCAAGTGATTCGGCGTTGTAGCCGCGCGGCAGTGAAAAACTGAGAAACTGATCCAGCAACTCGCTTAGCTCATCGGGATTCTCCGCCGGCGGGGTCGTTTTCAGCACATTCAGCGCGACCGGACGCGCCAGCATAACCGTTTTAACGCGTTCGCCGTTGCGGTAGAGACGGAATTCCAGAAAGTTTGTCAGGATAAGGTTCGGGAAAGTTTCGCGGTAGCGCCGGAGCTGTTCGGAATCTTCGATCCCGTTGAGGTTTTCTTCGCTGGGCCTTTTTGCTTCGATGTATCCGATGATATGCTGACTGCCGTCCCAGAGCCGGAAGTCCGGGTTGCCGGCCTCTGTGGCGCTCGGAAGCGAGGTGACGTGAATATGTTCGAGGCCGGCTTTGTCTGCCTTTCCTTCCAGCATTTCTTTCAGTGCCGGATAGAAACTCTCTTCACGCGAGTCGC
>PWZK01000204.1 GCA_003567495.1 Candidatus Brocadiaceae bacterium | reverse complement strand
GATATTATACCGCACTTTCAGTGCTCGATTGCGGCGTGCGGCGTGTCCTGTGACTCTGCTTCAGTCCTGCCGGACTTTCGCGCCGTCACAGGCTTTAGCATGCCGCGCCGCAGGCGCTAAAAGCTGCTGTGTTTTCAAAGAAGGCGAGCAGAAAATGCCGCCCTCTTAACCTGGAAATTGGACATTGGGTATCTATCCGTATCTGCAAA
Source organism: Candidatus Brocadiaceae bacterium (assembly GCA_003567495.1). Lineage (GTDB taxonomy): Bacteria > Planctomycetota > Brocadiia > SM23-32 > SM23-32 > PUMZ01. The sequence continues at coordinate 5,024 of PWZK01000204.1, read as the reverse complement.
CTGCGCCGAAGGCCTGCCTGCTGCAGGCAGGCGCCCCATTTTCAGAGCGAAGTCTCTGAAAATGCGTACGGTTGCCGTTGCCGGGAACGCGGGCGTCCCCGCCCGCATATTTCATAAACCAACGCGAGGGGGCTATTTATGAAACTAAGCACTAAGCTCTCAGAAGTGAAAAGCGCTCGGGCGCTAGGAAAAAATCGAGTAACCGCCGCCCGGAGAGCGAACCGACGCGCCTCTTTGTTTTGGATCCGGCAACTCTGCAGTATATGTCCATGAGGCGGGCGCCGTAGCTGTCAAGGTTATAGTTTTCTTCTATTATCCCCTTGTTTTTCTCCACGGTTTCCCTGCGCGACAGAAGCAATCGGGCGGGGTCAAGCAGATTCCTGTCAAATTTATTTTCTTTCATATGCCGCACCACCTTTTCCTGCAGAGGCTCGTCAAGCCGTCCGAAATCAACCGTATCTTTCAGGAAAAAACTGTTCTCCACAGAATCGACTATGTCAGGTGTAAGCTCAATACCGTAACTGCTGTAAAACCTCTTGAGTCCGTTTTGCAGACGTTCTTTTAGTTTTTCTCTGCCGACAAGGTCGACCGGAACCAGCAGTTTTTCATATAGGTTGGTCAGTTCTATGCCGTTTGACGCAAAATCTTCGGTTACCTCCGGCAGCCGGCGACCTGATATGGATTTTCTTGCAAGGAAGGGTTCCAGGAAGCAAAGTCCGAACCCTTCGGCAACGCTTGTCGTGATTATGCTGTGAGCGCATGAGATGAGCGATTCGTAGCTTACTCCCGGGATCTCGCCAAGCTCAAAACATACCGGAAGCTCAAGTTCTTCTGCCAGTTTTTTCCATCTTTTATAGGCGTCCTGCTGTTCGGGGTTTTTTGGTGCGCGCGTCAGGGCGAATCTCAGATCTTCACCGGCGACTGCGGCCCAGAGCAAGATTTCGCCCACGTTTTTGCGCCTTATGCCCCTGGTGGGGTAAATTATCCGGTTCGATTGTGCCGCATTAGCTTCCGGCCCTGGAAAATCAGCGTGGGCGTTCATACTCACCGGATTGGGCAGATGGTGCGTGTTATTCCCGCAATTTCCGGCGCCGGCTACGAACCCCACGTCTCTTTTGTTGATAAGTGCGTAATGCACATGATCGGCGGCAGGGTAAATATGGTGTCCCAATTTTGCAAAATCATTTTGGCCTATATTCTTCAACATCCGATTGTATAGCCCGGGGCGCCCGTCTTCGGCAAAATCGTGTATCTGCAGCAGAACGGGAGCCCCGTCTTCAGCGATCTTTCTGACTGCCGGGGGCAGGGCCGGATTTTTGCCCAGGCAGTGATTATGAAAATGCCAGAGGTCGGGCGCCGCTCCAAGCAACCGGCGGGCCGCAAGTTGCAACTCTTTTGTCAGATCCGTCCCGGAGCCTGCGCAAAGGTCATTCCCGTATTTCAGACCCTCTACGATGCCCAATGGCGTGCGGCAGGGCAGTTTTGGGGCGTTTTCGGAATCGGCGTCCTCTCCAGCAATAACAGCGAGATTCACGCCGCTGCCCTCAAGCGACAGAAGAGTGTTGTCAATAACACTCCTCACACCTCCGGTGCGCATGTGATAATGCACTATTGCTACGTTGAGTTTGTCGTCGTTCATTTATGAAATATGCGAGCTAAAGCCCAATGCCACGAGAACTCGGCTTAATTCGCCCCGGATTTCCCGATCCAAATTGCGTCCAGGCACTGCACCGGCCGTGTAGAATTCCCGCCGGACGGGATAATTTTTTCGCAGCTCGCTAAAACGGCTCGCGCGCTCCGGGCCCGGGAGCGATAGCATCTTCCTGAACTTCCGGTCGTCTTCCTCAATATCGTAGATACTTTTAACCGTCTTTTGCAGGCACCGAAGCCTGTCTGGCGCGTCCTCTACGACCACTTGTTTTATCTCGGGCGGGGGTTTCAGCGCGTCTACATCAATTTGTGGTTTTACATGCAGGAAATCACACAATTCTTTGTAAAGCATCTTTACGCCGGCAAATTTACCGTCGAGCGAATAACCTGCGATATGCGGCGTTGCGATATCGGCGGGCTCTGCAAGTTCTGCATCTATGGAAGGTTCATTCTCCCACACATCCAGCACGGCGCCACCTATACGCTTTCTTTCCAAAGCGGATTTGAGTGCGGATTCATCGATTACCGCACCGCGCGAAGTATTAAGCAGGACTGCATCCTGCCGCATAGCTTCCAGGAAAGCCTCGTCAACCATGTGGTATGTAGGATCCGTACCGCCCGTTTCCAGTGGAACGTGCAAAGTGACGTAATCGCACTTCTGCGCCTCCCCGAGCGGCCGGAAAAATGCATCGGCGTGCCTGCGGGCGAGTGGGGGGTCGTTTTTTACCACTTTCATCCCGAGTGCAGCGGCTTTTTCAACGACCTTGCCGCCCACGTTGCCCACGCCTATTACCCCGATCGAGCGGCCATCCGGGGGCTCATCCTTTCTCAGTGAAGTGGTCAGCAGTGCGGCGATTATGTACTCGGCCACAGAATTGGCGTTTGAGCCCGGCGCGGCGGCAAATCGTATCCCGGCGGAGTCGAGATAATCAATATCCACATGGTCGACACCTATTGTAGCTGTGCCTGCAAAGCGTACGCGGGAGCCCGAAAGCAGTTCCTCATCAACGCGCGTGACCGACCTTACAAGGAGGACGTCTGCTTTCTTTACGTGTTTGGCGTCGATCTCGCGTCCCGAAAGCACAACAACTTCGCCAAGTGTGCCGAATACATCTTTAACCCTCGGTATGTTTTCATCGGCGACGATTTTCATCATTTTCCCTGATATTTTGTTTTGTGTTAAATATGCGGATTACTGTCCCACAGCCTTCAGCTCCTGGTCGTAGTCTCGTGAGTGGCGAAATTCTTCGACAAGATTCTTTATATCACTGCTGTGTTTCGCCTTCAGCACCCGGCCGGCAAGCTCTTCGCACTCTTCTATTGTAAGACTGCGCACGGCTTCTCTGAGATACGGGATGGACTGCACGTTTACGCTGAAACTGAAAAAACCCAATCCGAGGAATGCCGGCAGCAGCGAAACATCGCCCCCCATTTCGCCGCAGATACTTGCGGGCTTGCCTTTTGCGTTAGCCTTGCGTGCAATTTCGGCGAGTACTCTTAAAACGGCCGGGTGATACGGATCGTAGGCATCGACCATGCGTGCAGAGTTTCTGTCTGCTGCAAGCAGATATTGCACCAGATCGTTCGTTCCTACAGCGATAAAATCAGACAGTTCCAGCAGCTCCTCCAAAACCGGTATACAGGAGGGCACTTCCACCATACTGCCCTGTGGTATGTTTTTCGTTATCTTATACCCTTCCTTCAAGACCTCTGCTTCGGCACGCCCGAAAAGCTCCCTTGCAGCTTCCAGATCCTCCACACACGTAACCATGGGATAGAGAACCGCCACTTTTCCATATGCGCTTGCACGAATAATAGCTTTCAGCTGCGGCAGCATGAGGTCCTTCACGTGTTCAAGCATAAGCCGCAGGCCCCGTTGCCCTATGAAAGGATTCTCCTCATGGGCAAGCGGTATCGAAGGAGGGAATTTGTCTCCGCCTATGTCAAGTATGCGCAAGGCTACGCCCTGCTTGGCGAAATGTCGTGCAACTTCGCCGTATTCATCTGCAAGAGCGTCTTCCTCGGGAATGGTATTGCCTGACATGTAGGTGAATTCCGTGCGGTAAAGCCCGACGCCCTCGGCCTGGTATTGTATGGCTTTTTTTATGTCTTTTTTTCGGCCCACGTTGGCTTTTATGCTCACGTGGCGTCCGTCATTTGTTTCGGAAGGCTCCCCGACATGCGATATTACGGCATCTTCTTCCTCGTGGAAGCGATGTGCTTTGTGCTCGTATTCTTTAAGCGTTTCCTCATCCGCACCCGCTATCACACATCCTTCGATGCCGTCAACAATCAGCAGTGCGCCCGGCGTCACTTCGCTACTGATATTTTCAAGACCGGTAACGGCGGGTATTCCAAGCGAGCGCGCCAGTATCGCAGCATGAGAGTTATAGCCTCCTTTTTCCGTAGCAAACGCAAGCACATTCTCGCGTTCCAGATGAACGGTCAGAGAAGGGGTAAGGTGTGTTGATACGACCACTACGGGCTGGTCTGAGTCCAATTCAAACCGTCCGTCAACAAATAGCAGATGAGAGAGGATCCGCCGCCCGGCATCGCGAATGTCGGTGCTTCGCTCCCGAAGATAATTGTCCTGTAGTGAACTCATCATCTTTTCAAAACGTTCTATTACATCGGCAACCGCGGCCTCGCAGTTTTTGTTTTCCTCGATAATCTGCTCTTCCACTTCTGACACCAGCGTCGGGTCTTCCACCATCATTATTTGGGGGCGTAAGAGGTTTGCCTCACGGCGACCGACATCACGCTCTACGCGCTCAATCAGACTTTCCAGTTCCGCCCTGGCTTTTTTGCAGGCGCTGCGAAATCTTTTCACCTCCCGCCCCAGGTCCTCGCTCGGAACGTTGTGGCGCGGCACTACTGTAGGGAAATGGGCGGTATCGACTATACTTGCAGGTCCGGTGGCTATACCGCCGGCTACCGGCGTGCCCCGATATACTGATTTTGTTCTGTTGTTCATTAATGATGCCTCCTGACCCGGAAAAGCCGGGATCTGGAATGAGGAATTTAAACTCCCGGCTTTCATTGTTAAATCTTTTTTTGTGCGCGCCCACCTACTCTATGGCTTCGCTTCGGCCCCATTCCGGGCCTGCGCTCCGCCATAGGCTATAACATATCGCGATTTCAGCGCTTACTTCGGTCGTTCCTTGGACATTGGATATTGATCATTGGATATCGGATATTTGTCTTTTTCGTACATCGACAATTCTTTGTCGATGTACAGCACCTAACCCGCTTATTCACGCGTTTCCAGCCTGCCTGCAGCAGGCAGGCGGTGCAGCTGCGCGAAAGGCAAGCGCCGACGCTTTTTTTGGAAAAAGCTTAGCAAAAAACTCTGTCGTATAAAAAGAAAAGTTTTT
>PWZK01000027.1 GCA_003567495.1 Candidatus Brocadiaceae bacterium | reverse complement strand
GGTGAAACCGTCAATACTGAAGATGTGCTGGAACTCATCAACGCCTTTGCCGGTGTTTGGTTTTCACTGGATGCATATGATACGGAAAATTTTCCGAAGGAAGGTTCCACAAAAAAGCATGTAACGATAACCGCGGAAGAACTGAAATGCGTTTTGCAAGACCTCAGACAGGATCTGATGATCAAACAGCAGGCAAGCGAACATTTCGGACGTGAACAGTCAAAGGGGAGCATTGAAGGGATAGTCGGCAACGTATTTCAATCATTCGGTGGTGCGGATATGTATCCGAGTGTGGAAGAAAAGGCGGCTCACCTGCTTTATTTTATGGTCAAGAATCATCCTTTTACGGACGGGAATAAAAGATGCGGGGCTTTCGCGTTTGTTTGGTTCTTGAGAAAAACCGGCATACTGCGCGCCAGTCTTACGCCTGAAGCTCTTACGACGCTGACACTCTTAACAGCAGGGAGTGAACCAAAGGACAAAAACAAGGTTATCGGGCTTGTTTTGCAGCTGCTGAATTAAACGGCAAAGATAATTAAAGCCGAAGTAACGAATGACATGAAGAAGCCGGACAGAAACAGAGTGTCACGTCTGGATGAGCTACCCAATATTGGGAAAGCCATAGCAGCAGATCTTCATTTGATCGGCATCGACCATCCCGAAAAGCTGATGGAACCTTTCAGGATGTATGAGGATTTATGCGCAGCGACCGGCAAAAAGCATGATCCCTGCATGATCGATGTGTTTATGTCGGCCGTCCATTTTATGGAGGGTGGCGAACCTCGTCCATGGTGGTCGTTTACCGTAGAGCGGAAAAAACACATCGCTCAGCAGGGAGATAAAGAAGAGGAATGAAATACGGTTATAATACCTTTCATCCGTTCAGCTGAACCAAGGAATAATAATGACTGACAATTATCATCATTCACAGAAAGGCTGGTTTATCATAGCCGTACTGACGACCGGGATAGCTCTGGCGGCCTTCGATCTCCTGACCGGCGGGTTCCGAACCGGTTCCTTGGCGGGGTTGCTTCTGCTTGCTGCGGCATTGATTCTTTTCTACCGGCTCCAGGTGACGATTGATGACAACGCTCTGACTATCCGATTTGGTATCGGGATCATCAAGAAGCAATTGAGTCTGGATGATGTTGAATCCGTCAGGATCGTGAAGAATCCCTGGTATTGGGGATGGGGGATACGGTGGATTGGAAAGAGGTTCTGGCTTTACAACGTGTCCGGCTTCGATGCTGTAGAATTGAAGATGAAATCGGACAGGACATACAGAATCGGCACAGACCGGCCCGAAGCGCTGGAAGCCGCTGTCGGGAGAGCCCTGGAAGATACGTTTGAGGACGGCTGAGAGTCGATCAACATGAACCTGAGAGGGGTAAACCGAATGGAAGTCACCGTTTTCCATGGGAGCCCGCGCGGTCGCCGAAGCAACACCCTCCTGATCGTCGAACCATTGCTCGAAGTAGCGGCAGAGGCTGGTGCGCGAACCGAAGAAGGCTTCCCGATGGCCGGGGTTAGCACTGACTTTTTCCGATTCGGAGGTGATAAGATGGAAAAGGAATACAACCGTCGTTTTCTCGCTGCATTAGGGTTTCTTGGTTTTCTCGGTTTTCTTGGATTCCTGGGGTCTGAAAACTACAGCCACCTGGGCAGGCTTGCATATTTCGCCCTGCCGTCACTGGCCTCGCTGCTGGTTCTGATACCGTTCGAAAAATCTAAGGTTAAGGTCCCGGTTGATCCCGAAAAACAGGGATATCTTGGTTTTCTCGGTTTTTTGGGTTTTCTGGGTTTTTTAGGGAGCGCTATCCCGGCGCTGGCCGCACTGGCATGTATGGGCGTCCTCCGCCCTTTCGGCCGGCTCAAAAAAGTCAGAATAGCTCATCCTATGTTTGCAGAGGATTTGAAAGGCACAAACGAATACGATCTCAAAGCGCGTCCGATAAGACGAATGTGAGCGAGGCTTTTGATGCGGTTTTCTGTATCCCAAACGTTAAAAAAGACAAACTGGTTGTTTTATAGGCGCCGCAAGAGAACAACGCAATGGAACAGACAGCTCAACGTTTTTGGCAGATCTTCTTCGAGCTCTATGAGGAGCTTCCCCGACAGGGTCCGGGCAGCCGGGCCTGTACCGCTGAAGCCCTCAGACTGTGTGGAGAGCTTCCCTCGCCTCCGGCGATTCTCGACCTGGGCTGCGGCAGCGGGGGCCAGACATTCCATCTCACCGAACTCACGACCGGCTCCATCGTTGCGGTCGACAGTCATGGGCCGTTCATCAAACGGCTCAAAGTGGTGCTGGACAGGCGTGGACTCTCACGACGGGTGCAAGCCAGGACCGCCGATATGGCCCGTCCGGGCCTGCCGCCTGAAAGCTTTGATCTCATATGGTCCGAGGGAGCGCTCTACAGCATCGGGATCGAGAATGCGCTACAAATCTGCTACGGGCTGCTGCGGACCGGCGGCCGTCTCGCCTTCACCGATGCGGTCTGGCGGGTGGAGAACCCGCCATCCGAAATCAAGGATAGTTTTGATCTGGACTACCCGGCCATGGGCCGGGCAAAGGATGCCGAGGCACTCATAGCGAGCGCCGGTTTCGAGCTGCTGGGCCGCTTCACACTGCCCGACGAAGCCTGGTGGGCCGATTTCTACACGCCGATGGAGCGCCGCATTGAAGATCTGCGCAGCTCTTACGCGGACGACGCCGAGGTCATGGCCATACTTGATCAACTCGGCCGGGAGCCCGAGCTGCACCGCCGGTATTCGCACTGCTACGCTTACGAGTTTTTTGCTGTTCGCAAATCGACCTGAGAAAAAACATGAAAACGGAAGATATACCGCTCAACCGGCTTTATAATGATCTGTCGTATCTATGGCCAGTGATAAGCCCGCCGGAGGAATATGGCGAAGAAGCGGGCTTGTGGCAGAAGGTGCTTCGGGAGTATCTCGGGGCGGGCCGGCATGAGATCCTGGAGCTCGGCGTCGGCGGCGGACACAACCTTTCGCATCTGACCGCACACTACGACGCTGCGGCCGTGGATATATCGGGGAAGATGCTCGGGCTTTCCCGGCGGCTCAATCCTTCCGTAACCCATCACCTCGGGGACATGCGAAACGTCCGGCTCGGCCGAAAATTTAAAGCCGTGCTTATTCACGACGCCATAAGCCATATGCTTTCGGAGAAAGATATCTTAGACACTTTCACAACGGCCGCAGTGCATATCGATACACCGGGAGTATTGATTGTTGCGCCGGATTACTTTCGAGAGACATTTTCAAGCCCAACCGTTGAGTGTCGCACTCAAATCGATGAGAGCATGAAGTTGACCTACTTTGAATATGCTCATGACCCCGATCCAAACGATACAGTTATAGAGACGGTATTCACCTATTTGATCCACGAGAAAGGATCATTGAGATTGGAACACGACCGGATGATTACCGGACTTTTCTCCAAAAGGACATGGGCCTGTCTGATGTCGGAGGCGGGATTTTCTACCGAGGAGCGCACCTTCTCTTTGGAGTCAGAGGATAGGCCGTACGTGATGCTCATTGGAAGACTTTAGCGTGCGATTGACGAGGCCGTAGAAAAATCTGGCGTTCCTTCAAATTTGCGGATGTTAACTCAGAAGATTCTGTCGATTGGCAGCTTGAAATTTTCACGAAAGTCCGGGTTTTGAGATTGCAACTCGTTTCAAAAGGAGTTACAATGAAGATAATCGTCTTATAAGCTAATTTTCGTTTTAGAAAGAAGGAGGCAGGAAAAATGGGAAAAACTAAGACAGCTCGGAGTACAACTCAACATAATGATATAGTGCAGGTTAAAAATCCTCGCACGAACCACTATGTAAAGATTGACCGAACGGAGGGGAAAATTGTTTCGCATAAAAAATCTGCCGGGCCATATAAAAATGTGCCAGTTGCGAGGAAACGCAAGTGATTATCTATAGCCCGCTGGATGGAGATGCTTTAACCCATTCCGTGAAAAGCAATCCAAGGCATTGCTTTTTGATGACCCGGTTGGGGAGCCACGTGCCGGAAGAAGTTGATAATATCCGGACAGAGATAACGGAGCTATGTGAAAAGTATAACTACAAAGTTATTGACGCTGGATCGCGCGTTTCGGGAAGGGATTTCCTCTTAAAAATATGGCAATTAATTGCATCTTCCCCATTATCAATAGGGATTTGCCATGAAGAAATCCCTGAAAAAACCCAGGCAAATATTTATTATGAAATAGGTGTCGCCCAGGGATTGGGGAAAGAAACATTACTTGTCAAATCTCCTGAAGTTAATGTACCCAGTGATTTTAATCGTACTGAATATGTTGAGTACAATGAATCGTTCTCTGAGAATTTTTCAGCATATTTTAAGACTCTTTTCGAGCAAGCAGATCATTATGAAACAGTTGCAGATCAACTTGACAGGAATCCAATCTTAGCGCTTGATTATTATAAAAGAGCCTTTCTTATTTCTGGTGATAAGCGTTTAAGGGAAAAGGCAAAGGAACTTCTTAACCAAACTGAACTTAACGATAGAGCTAAGAATAGTGTTGAATTGCTTGCTGCCGAATTTTAATTTAATGGCCCGCATCCCACTTTTCGCCTGATAATAGATTATGAATCGGGGGACAAAGAAAATTCAGTGTTGTTACCTGTCACATTGGGGGTTAAGATGTTCCATTTCAATTTACAAAAAATGATACAGGCGGCAGGGGTTCTTTTCCGAGCTCAAACACCAGCTAAAGAGGTGGAAATGATCCGCTTGGTGAAATTGCTATATATCGCAGACCGTAAATGCCTGCAAAAGAGTGGCAATCCGATAATCGGCGATCGTATTGTAGCAATGAAATATGGACCTGTCCTAAGTCGCACTTACGACATCATCAAAGGGGAAGATACTGAATCAGAAAAATGGGATAAGTATTTTGAAAAATTTCAAAACACGATCAAGTTGCGCAAATCCCCCGGTTTGGGGAGCTTGAGTAAGTTTGAAATCGAAATATTGCAGGAAGTTCATGAACTTTTTGAGCATATGGCCGAATTTGATATTGTTGAAGAAACACACGATTACCCGGAATGGAAAAATAACCGTCCAGGCGATTGTTCACGTCCTATTCCGTATGAAGATATCCTGGATGCCGTCGGATTGGGAGATAAGGTAGATTCGATCCGTGAAGACACAGAATCTGTTGAATTTATGAGACAATTGCTTCGGTGATTAAGATGTTTTCGGCAGGAGATGCTTTC
>PWZK01000117.1 GCA_003567495.1 Candidatus Brocadiaceae bacterium | reverse complement strand
TTGACAACAATATGACAATGGGATAAAATGCGATTTGTTGGGGGTAGCCGTTCAACCTTCAACTACGAATGGGACAACGTCTACTGCGCCGAAGACGCCCCATTTCCAGAGCGAAGTCTCTGAAATGCATAGTATCTTAATTGTAATTTTCTTGTTTTTTTGGCAAAAAATTCATAATTCCACATTCCCCATTCCAGATTCCGGCTTGTCCGGGTTGGGAAAATGAACGACAAAATTACCCGCATATTTCAGGATTGGCCCCGCCTTGATCCGTTCCTGCAACAAGCCCTTAAAGAAGATGCTGTGTTTGAGGATGTTACCACCAGGGCGTTGATTCCAGATGATTTAACTGCGCGTGCCACTCTAGTGGCCAGAGAAAAAGGCGTTATATGCGGCCTGCCGATACTTGAGCGAATCTGCGCCCGGTTTTTTAAAAACCTGGATCCGCGGATTATGGTTGAGGAGGGTGCGTTCACGGGCGCAGATTCTCCGCTTGCCGACATAACCGGGCCGGCGGGCGACCTTCTCAGGGCCGAGCGCACAATCCTGAATTTTCTTCAGAAACTTAGCGGCGTTGCCTCGCTTACTCGAAAGTTTGTGGAAGCAGTATCCGGCACCGGCGTCGAGATCATGGACACGCGGAAGACCACGCCGGGGTGGAGATTGCTTGAAAAATACGCGGTGGGTTGTGGCGGTGGCGTAAATCACCGCATGAATCTCCGGGATCAGGCCATGATCAAAGAGAACCACCTGCGTATAATTGCTGAGACCCGCCGCATTGATGAAACGGAGGCAATAGAATATGCCATAGGAGCCATGAAAACACTCGACGCCGCGCCCAGGCTTGCGGTAGAAGTGGAAAATATACCACAACTGCGTGCAGCCCTGGCCGGAGAGCCCGATATCATACTGCTGGACAACATGGGGCCGGAGAATATCAGCAAATCACTTGAATATGTTCAAGAGGCCTGTGCCGCGGGAGCAATGCGCCCGACAGTTGAAGTCAGCGGCGGCATAGTGCTGAGAAACGTCCGCAGCCATGCGCTGCCCGGAGTGGACCGCATATCCGTCGGCGCGCTGACACACAGCGCACCGGCACTGGATATCGCCATGAATTTACGATTAACTTTATAAGAGTAACAAAACATGCGACAACCCAACATTGTATTTATTCTTGCCGACGATCTCGGATGGTGTGACCTGAGTTCATCGGGCAGTGATTTTTACGAGAGTCCGAACATAGACCGCATAGCCGACGAGGGGATGCGTTTTTCGCACGGTTACGCCACCTGCCAGGTATGCAGCCCGTCGCGTGCAAGCATCCTGACCGGGAAATATCCGCCCCGCCACGGGATTACCGATTATATAGGAGCGCCGGCCGGCGGAGCATGGCGGGAAACGGGCCGCCACACAAAATTGCTTCCCCCGGAATATGAACGCGGACTGCGTCGGGATGAGATAACTTTCCCCGAAGTGCTCGGGCGCGCCGGCTACCGCACTTTTTTTACAGGAAAATGGCACCTTGGCGACAAAGGATCCTTCCCCGAAGACCACGGCTTTGAAATTAACCGCGGCGGATTCAGGGCCGGCAGTCCTCCTGGCGGTTATTTTTCACCTTTCAACAATCCGAAACTCGAAGACGAGCAGCCCGGCGAATCACTGCCGCTCCGACTCGGGCGTGAGACAGTGCACTTTATGGAGTCTCACAGGGATGAACCATTCCTTGCCTACCTTTCTTTTTATTCCGTACACAGCCCGATACAAACGACGCAGCCACTGTGGGAGAAATACCGCAAGAAGGCGCTCGGCCGCGCGCAGGAGAACGGACGCTTCATTTTCGATCGCAGGCTGCCGGTGCGCCAGGTGCAGGACTGCCCGATCTACGGCGGGATGATCGAGGCCATGGACCAGGCGGTAGGAATGGTTCTCGATACCATTGATCGCCTGGGCATCGGAGAAAACACCGTTGTTTGCTTCACCTCCGACAACGGAGGCGTATCGTCCGGCGACGCCTATTCTTCTTCAATGCTCCCGCTCAGAGGTGGTAAAGGACGCCAGTGGGAAGGCGGAATTCGCGAACCTTTTTATTTCAGATTTCCGGGTAACATAGAGCCAGGCTCTCATTGTGAAGTGCCGGTTTCAGGAATAGATTTTTATCCGACGCTGCTCGACATGGCGGGTATACCCGTACCAAAGGAACAACATATTGACGGCAAAAGCCTGGCGCCCCTGCTGCGCGCAGAACCAGGCAGCGGGCTGCGCGAACGCGACCTTTTCTGGCATTACCCACACTATGGCAACCAGGGCGGAGAACCATCCTCTATCATAAGAAGCGGCATGTGGAAGCTGATTCACTACTATGAAGACGGAAGGGATGAGCTTTATAACCTGCAGCACGACCCGGGCGAGCAAGAAAATCTTGCGCACGGAGAGAAATGGAAAGCCTCCGGACTGCGCCAGAAACTGGATACATGGCTGGCGGAGACAGGAGCAAAAAAACCGGTTCCAGACCCCCGGCACGAGCCCGAAAAAGAAAAAGAGATCCTCAAGCGCATTGAACACGAATTAATGCCCGGGCTCGAACGGGAGCACGCCGCGTATCTCGACCCGGATTGGCAGCCCGACGAAGACTGGTGGGGAAGCTGGATTACAAGGGACTGACGCGTGAATTGGATATTGTTGTTGATGTCAGGACATTAAGCGCCTACCGAAGCAAGCGCTGAAAGCGCGATATGTTATAGCCTGTGGCGAAGCGCAGGCCCGAAAGGGCCGCAGCGCAGTCACAGGAGAGGGGGTCCGCACAAACGGAAGTCCTGAAGGGACGATATAAACGATCGCGCACAGTGGCGCCATAAAAATGTAATTGGACCACGCGCGAGGCTTAATATTATACCGCACTTTCAGTGCTCGATTGTGGCGTGCGGCGTGTCCTGTGACTCTGCTTCAGTCCTGCCGGACTTTCGCGCCGTCACAGGCTTTAGCATGACGCGCCGCTGGCGCTAAAATCTGCTGTGTTTTCAAACAAGGCGAACAAAAAATGCCGCCCTTTTAACCTGAAATTGGAAATTGGACATTGGATATTTATCCGCGCCTGAAAACTGCACCGAAAGCCTGCCTGCTGCAGGCAGGCGCCCCATTTTCAGAGCGGAGTCTCTGAAAATGCGTAATATCTTATTTCTAATTCCACATTCCAGATTCCGGCTTGTCCGGTTTAGGTCCTATACGTCCTATATAACGCACGGACGCACAGAACACATCAATCAACGTCTTTCACGCATCGAAACCCGATGAACCGGGTCGATTCGCCGGGCTCGGCGGGCAATCGTCTTGTTACACTCACCGGCACCCCGCGTGTGTCCTCCGACCACCATGCTCCGCCGCGCAGAACCATGTAGTCCTCGCCGTATGGAGCACGCCGATCGGGAGCCGAATCTCTGTCGTAGGGCAAAAAATGGCTGGATGTCCACTCCCAGACGTTCCCTATCATATCCAGCACGCCGTAGGGGCCGGCGCCGTCTGGATAGCTTCCGACGTTTGCTACGCCCGTCCGCGGGCCTTTCATGTGGTGCGCCATATCTTCTTCAAACTCATCTCCCCACGGAAAATGCCTTCCGTCCACGCCGCGCGCACTCTTTTCCCATTCCTCTTCGGTCGGCAGCCTTTTGCCGGCCCACTGCGAATACTCCAGTGCATCGTGGTAAGTTATACCCGTGACCGGGAAATCTTCGCGCCCCGAGATATCCAGGTCTTCCGGCCAGTTTCCGGGCCTGCGGTGTCCCGCAGCTTCGATGAAATCTTTGTATTCCGATTTTGTAACCGGTTTTACATCTATATAAAACGCGCCTGTTCGGACGGTATGTGCCGGCATCTCGGATACATAACCCTGCAATTCTAAAATCAGGTTCAGCTCATCTTCGCTTTCGATCACAGATTGACGGTAGTGGGGCGCCATCTGCCTCATAACATCCTCCCGGTCGGCTCCCATGATGAAACTGCCGGCCGGAACATAGGCCATGCCGTCAGGCGCGGCCTCAAAATGATTCAGAGTTTCCATCGCACGCTCTGCCCACCGTGTATGCTCAAACACGTCGAGGATATGCTCCATCGTCTCGGGTAGTTTGCCGGGCTCCCCCCGTCCGTAAGCCTCCACAGCGCCTTTATAGATGCATTCGGGAATCAGACTGAAAGCTTCCCGGCCGGCGACGGAATCCATAACCGTAGCGCGAACTATTTTTTCAAGTGTCTCAAGTGCTTCCTGAAAACGACCCTTTTCCATATTGGCTTCCGCTTCTGAAAGCAGCTGCTCTGCAGCATCCGGGGCCAGGCGATCTTCTTCGCCGACTGGCACGAAGCCGGCCCACAAACGTTCGGCCTGAAATGCATAATCGGTTTCCGGGAACTCGGAGCGCAGCTGCTTAAAGATCTCCCCGACCGCTTCTCTGTCGTCATCTTCCAGGCGGGCTGTCATCTTCTCCAAAAGCCACTCCGCCCGAAGTCCGAGAGCTGTCTCCAGTTCATCCGAAGCGGGATAGTATTCTTCAAGTACCGCCTCATGCTCGAGCGCTGCTTCGATATCGCCGGCCGCAAGGGCGGCCCGAACGCTTTCCAAATGCAGGGCCGGAAGCAGCTCTTCGGATGCTTGCCGAGCCTCCCGAGAATCCGGAAAATCTTTAACCAGACCCTGCAACTCCAAAATGGCGCTCTCTATTTCATCCTGATCTTTTTTTTCCTGTGCCTGCTGCATGGCTATGGCAGGCAACAGCTCCTGGGCCCGGCGGGCTTCCTGAGCATCGGAATAATCATCTGAGAGTTTTTTTGCCAGCTTTGCAGCATCGCCGTAGCGCCGTTCGCTGCGCGCCTGCATTGCTCTTGCCAAAAGAAGCGACGGCATTTTTCTCTCCAGGATGTTTTCGTAGGAGCTGCCTTCGGCAGCAGTGTCTTCGGCCTTCCGGTATTTTTCTTCTGCGCCTGCAAAATCCTTTTCTTCGGCCAGCATATCTCCCCAGGCCAGGTAGATAAATGCCGCTTTATTCAGTGCCTTTTCGGCTTCTTCGCTCTCGGACCATTTACGAGCCAGAGCTAAAAACTCACCTATCGCATCATCATACCTGCCCGCCGGCCGGTATTCATCCTCCCACGCCCCAACAAGATTGTCGAATTCTCCGGCGAAAACGTCTTCCGGGGCCGGCTCGGATTCGACATCGGGCTCTGCGAGCTCTCCGTTGCGCGGCGCTTCGGTATCTCTGACGGGCCACACCCCCCGGAGCCGCGGCAGATT
>PWZK01000277.1 GCA_003567495.1 Candidatus Brocadiaceae bacterium | reverse complement strand
AGCAGATAGGAGGGTTTTTGGGTAGCACCCCCTATGGACTCCCTTCCTCTTTTTCCCCTTCATTTGACAACAATATAACATTGGAATACAATTCATCCCGTCGGAGTAGCCATTCAACCTTCAACTACGAATGGGACAACGTCATTTTTTAACTTGAGGGCTTTATTATGATAGCCAAAAACGCAGGGAACGAAATGGTGGAATTTGACATGAACGTAGAACCCATAGATCCGGCTTCAGTTCACAAAGTAAGGCTCCAGAACGGAACCATGATGCCGGTGGCAGCATTCGGGACGTTTCACTCCGACTGGGCGCAGGATTACATGAAAGACGCAACACTCGAAGCAATTCGCATCGGGTGGCGTCATATAGACACCGCACGCGCCTATGAAAATGAACACGACGTGGGAGAGGCCATCCGGAAAGCACTAAAAAGAGGTTACATTGCATCGACCGAAGAGCTTTTTGTCACCGGCAAATTATGGAACGGCCACATGAAACCGAAAGATGTGGCACCGGCGCTTGACAACACGCTCAAAGCTCTCGGATTGGATAAAATAGACCTGTATCTCACTCACTGGCCATGGCCTAACGTGCACACGCCTGGCTGTGGCCCCGAACACCGCAACCCGGATGCTGTGCCATACATTCACGAAGATTTCATGGAAACATGGGAAGAGATCCTGAAACTCAAGAAAAAGGGGAAGATAATAAACGTCGGAACTTCGAATCATACCAGAGCAATCATGAAACTTTTGTTAAGGGATGTATCAGATAACGAGAGACCCGCTGTAAATCAGATGGAACTACATCCTTTGTTCCAGCAGACCGAACTTCGCCGTTATTTTCAGTCCGAAGCCCTGACATGTGTGGGCTATATGTCGTTGGGGTCCCCTAATCGGCCCGAGCGTGACAAATTCAGGGAACAACGAGCCGATATGATGGACCCGACCATACGGGAGATCGCCGGAGAAACAGGCATTTCGCCCGCCCAAGTGGGCCTAAACTGGGCCTATCAACGAGAGAACAAGAGCGGCGGCTACGTTGCGATGGCCACGAGATCGGACTGGATCAAAGAAAACTTAAAAGCCGCAACCGCGGATATCCTGACCCCCGCACAAATGCTGAGGATCTCCGGTGACGGCACGAAGGAAAACCCCGGCATAGATGCGAACAACCGGTTGATATACGGCCAGGTTTTTCTCTGGCCGGAAGCAGAAGGTGACTGGCGGGTTTTGTGGGACGACAGCCAGGTTTTCGAAACCCGGAAAAATTATAAAAAATTTAAGAAAGCATGGAAATCATATAACGATGTAAAGATTGAAACCACTTTCCGGGGGCAATAGGCGCTTAACGTGCTGTATATCGACAATAAAACTTTTTCAAAAGACGCAACGTGTCGCTGCACAATCAAGCAAAATACCGCATTGCAGTCTTTTTATACTCATGGGTAGAGAAGAGAACGTCAAAACTCGAGGCGCCTATCCGCCCGGCCGTATCGGCAAGAAGGTCCCGAATCACGCGCTTATCCGATGAATGGGTCATTGCAAACAGGTTGTATCCCCACTCCGGCGGCGCCTCTCTAAGGTAGCAATGGGTTACTTGCGGCAACCCGGCAAGAAGTGCGCCCGCCCGGTCGGCCTCCGGTTCCGGGACTTCGAAAACACACATGCCGTTGGCTCTGAAGCCCGACCTTCGGTGCTGCAGAACGGCCCCAAACCGGCGTATGATACCCTCTCCATACCATTCTCTTAGCGTGCCGGCCACATCCTCTTCGTCCCAGCCGAGTGCTTTTGCCGCGTGCAAAAACGGTTTTCGATCTAACGGTATCCCCGTCTGCAGCAGCTGGATGAGCTCTTTCTCCGCCTTGTCGATTTCCCGACCGGGCCTATTGCTAGGTTTTGATTGGCCTAAATCCTCTCCCCCATTCACCAGTTTTTTTTTGTCCTCATCCATGGAGAAACAGGCGCGTATTTTATAGACCCGGCGGGCCGGCATATTGTAGAATTCATTCAATCCGCTGCGTTTTTTTATCTCTTCCTGTATCTCATTCAGGCGCTCTCGAGGGCGGGTGATAAGGGTGAACCAGAGGTTAAATACATGTGACCTGCGATAATTATGCGTTACGGCGGGATATTTATTGATAATCCCCGCCACCTCATCCAGCCGGTCCTCCGGCACCTGTGCTCCGACAAGTGTGGAGGAATAACCGAGCGCGCCCGAATTAAAAATGGGGCCAATTCGTTTTATAAATTCGCCGCTCAGTTCGCGAAGCCGTTGGATGAACCGGTCGGGAGGTATGCCCAGGTTTTGCGCAAGGGCGTCGAAAGGATGTTTTTCGATGGGCATCTCAGTCTGCACGGCTTGGAGTATGGTGCGCCCCTGCCGGTCAAGGTCGCTGGATTTGCCACTAACCATGGGTGGATGCGGGCACTGTTTCGATTTTGCCTCTCTATCCTCATAACATTCCCCGGCCGACTCTGATTCTGAATGAGGGTTGTGGAGGCAGCAGGGTTCATCGCCGAGATAATCCCCGGAGGCGGCAAAGGCCCGCGCCCTGCAGCCGCCGCAGAGTTTCCGGTATTCACAACGCCCGCAGCGTCCGTTATAGGCGCTGACGTTGCGAATTTTCTTCAGCATTTCGGAGTGACGCCATATTTTCTCGAAATTGTAATTCTCCAGGCGAAGGTCCCCGCATCCAAGATCGAGAAAACCGCAGATCTGTACTTTTCCAAGATGGGAAACGAAGGCAAAGGACTTGCCGCCCAGGCACCCGCCGGAATGACCTGCAGCCGGCATACCTCCCTGCCGGATGATACGCTGATAATGTGGTGCGCAGGTTACGCGCAGCGGAATTTTTTCGTTATCCTCCGCAGCGAATCGCCCCGCCAGCTTTTGCAGCACTGTCTCGTATTCCCGGGCGTCGAGCTGGAGGCCGGCAAGTGCGGAGCCGCGTCCGGTGGCGACCAGAAAGAAGGGGTTAAAAAGCGCGGCGCCGAGATCTCCGGCAAGCTGCCATATTCGTTCGAGCTCTCCGGCGTTGTGTTTGCAGACGGTGGCATTTATCTGGAATGGAACTTTGGCCCTTTTGAGAGCTTCCATCCCGCGCAGGG
Source organism: Candidatus Brocadiaceae bacterium (assembly GCA_003567495.1). GTDB lineage: Bacteria > Planctomycetota > Brocadiia > SM23-32 > SM23-32 > PUMZ01. Next base: position 2,187 of record PWZK01000277.1, on the reverse strand, counting down.
CGGCCTCGAAAGCTCCCGACACGCCGCGAAAGGCGTCGTGTGTTCGGGCATTGGCGCCGTCAAGGGAAATCGACACCATCCGCACACCCGAGCGTGCTATGCGGCCTGCAGCTGAATCGTCGATGAGAACCCCGCATGGAGCGAGTGCCACCGGAAGGCCGCGTTTTCGGGCATGCCCGATGATATCATACAGGTCGGGACGCAGCATAGGTTCGCCGCCGCTTAGAATCAGGATGGGACGAGCGAACGATGCAATACTGTCGATAAGCCGAAAGTATTCATCTTTGGAAAGCTCGTTTTCGTCCTGGCCGCCGCTGCAGGCCGAAGCCCGGCAGTGGCGGCAGGAAAGAACACAGGATCTGGTCAGTTCCAGCGCTATAACGCGCGGTAGCGGGTGCCGGGCGTTTTTCTTTCCGTCTGTATTTCCCGAAGACGTCATATCTCATTACCCCGATATTTCACAACCCAATTTCCTCATCGGTAAGATAACATGCAGGGTCCGGCTTCCAGAGGTCACCGCAGGCGGCCTCGGCCCTGTTCCGATTGTTTCCACCGCAAATATCGAGAAACCTGCACGATGCACAACGTCCCTTCAGATGCGATTTTTTGTTCCTCAACGCTTTAAGAAGCGGGTTGGAAAGGTCGCTCCATATCTCGGAGAAAGGACGCCGACGTATGTTCCCCAGAACTTCATGTCGCCAGAACTGGTCGGGATGCACCCGTCCGTCCCAGGAGATGCACCCGATTCTTTCGCCTGTGCCGCTGCCGCCGCTTCGCCGGAGCAAATCCAGAACCTCCTCAGCCCGGGGGTTCTTTTCGCGGCGCATCCGCAGATAAACATATGGGCCGTCGGCCAGGTTATCCACGGTCAGCACCCGGCAGTCGATCCCGTCTTTTTTCATTGCGTCGGTTTGATCGATGATCGTATCCATCATTTTGCGGGTGGCCTGCAGGTCGAGATCACCTTCAACCAGTGAGGCCCCGCGTCCGGCGTAAACAAGGTGGTAGAAGCATACGCGGAGTATGTTTTCATTCCTGATAAAATCAAATATCGCAGGCACTTCGTCGGCATTTTGTTTGGTTATGGTAAAACGCAGCCCCACCTTTATCCCCGCCTCCCGGCAGCAGCGGATACCTCCGATGGCCCGGGAAAAAGCGCCTTCACTGCCGCGGAAGAGGTCGTTGGTGCCTGCCAGGCCGTCGATTGAGACGCCCACATAGCACACACCGGCCCGGGCGAGTTTTACGGCAATCTTCTCATCTATCAGGGTGCCGTTGGTAGAGAGCACGGCCCGCATGCCAAGCTGGGTGGCACGTTCGATATGATCGAAGATCCGGGGGTGGAGAAGCGGCTCTCCGCCGGAGAAAAGCACCACCGGCACTCCATACCCGGCCAGGTCCTTCAGCATGGCCACCTCTTCATCCCGGCCGAGCATTTCTTCGCCGCAACGGTCCGACGCAGAAGCATAACAGTGCCGGCAGTCAAGGTTACACCTATCGGTGCAGTTCCATACCACCACCGGCCTCCTTTCCCCCCCTGCCGGAGGGCCGTGCCGGACTGCATGTCCTTTATGGTAACGGAGGTGGTCTGCAGAACCTCTGGTGTCGCAATAAAGTCGGGAGATTTCTATCATAGAATTAGGGGCTTAATAAGCTGACACTAACAACAAATTCATGATGTACTCTAAATAAAGGGCCGTTTTGCCGTTTAGTCGTAGCCGTTGTCTTTGCCGTTATACTAATTCTTTTCAAGTTTTTTTTGAAAAGAATTAAAATGAAGAATTCAGGATAGCAGATCTTCGGCGTGCTTTCTTCTTCTCCACGGTTATGTCGTCCCTTCAGGACTTTTTTTTTGCGCGCATCCCCTACCCTATGGCTTCACTTCGGCCCCATTCGAGGCCTGCGCTCCGCCATAGGCTATATCATATCGCGCTTTCAGCGCTTGCCTTCCGTCGTTCCTTCGTCATTGAATATTGAGTGTTGGATATTGGATATTCATTCTTTTTCACACGCTAACCATCTGTTGCTGGTGTCAGCATATTAGGAGCGGCACATCGACAACAAATTGATGATGTACTCCAAATAAGAAGCCGTTTAGTCGTTGCCGTTGCCGTTGCCGTTGTCGTTGCCGTTGCCGTTGCCGTTGCCGTTGTCGTTGCCGTTGCCGTTGCCGTTGCCGTTGCCGTT
>PWZK01000082.1 GCA_003567495.1 Candidatus Brocadiaceae bacterium | reverse complement strand
GTAACGGTTACAAACAGGTCGCCTATGGCCGCCGCTCTATCCATCGGCATTACCTGAAAACCGTCCATCGCAGCTTCCAGAGCCCTCAGCGGGTCGACCTCTGTCACGATCACGTGAGCTCCCATGCCCTGCATGCGCCTTGTAACACCTTTTCCACACATACCATAACCGGCAACTACAACACTCTTTCCGGCCAGCAGCATCCCGGTAGCACGGAGTATTCCTTCAACCACGCTTTGCCCGGTACCGTAACGGTTATCAAAAAGGTGTTTTGTGAAGGCATCGTTTACTGCAAATACGGGGAATTTAAGCGCGCCGTCTTTTTCCATCGCCCTTAGCCTTATCACCCCCGTCGTGGTCTCTTCCATGCTTGCAATAATGTTTTTGGCAAGCCCGGTGTCCTCGGTCAGGATGGCCGTGACCAGATCGGCGCCGTCGTCCATTGTTACGTTCGGCTTGTGATCGAGAGCGCTTTTTATATGGCTGTAGTAGGTTTTTTTATCCTCGCCCCTTATTGAAAAAACGGGGATGCCATACTCATCCACAAGTCCGGCGGCTATATCGTCCTGGGTGCTGAGCGGATTGGAAGCGCACAGCACCAGCTCGGCGCCCCCCGCTTTAAGAGTTCTCGCGAGATTAGCTGTTTCAGCGGTTATGTGCAGACATGCCGACATCCTGACGCCTTCAAGAGGTCGCTCTTTGGCAAATCTCTCCCTGACGTTGGCGAGAACCGGCATGTCCTTGTCGGCCCATTTGATACGTTCTGATCCGGATTTTGACAGTCCCATGTCTTTTACGTCATATTTCATTTTTTTCTCCTTAAATTTTGCGCGTTCTTCTATGTTTTACAGTTACAGGGGGGCATCTATAGCCCCAACGTATATATTCAGTGAACCACCTGCCTGCAGCAGGCAGGCGTTGGTCACTGTAATAAGTATTCATCTGTGGTTCTTCTTCTTTCAACTACGATACGGGGTTCACTGAGGACTTACGCCCCAACCAAACCGCTTCTCCTTATGAAATTTAAAGCCCTGCTTTTTTTCTCAAAATATCGACTTTATCCGTTTTTTCCCACGTATAGACCGGGCTGCCATGACCGAAGTGTCCGTGCGCGCTTGTTTCCCTGAATATGGGGCGGCGCAGGTCCAGGTAGTCGATTATACCGGCGGGGGTGAGATCAAAACACTCGCCGATCAGCTCACGCAGCCGTTGTTCGGGGACCCTGGCAGTGCCTTCGGTATCGACATCCACCGATACGGGTGCAGAAACGCCGATCGCGTAGGACACGTGCACTTCGCATCTGTCGGCCAGCCCGGCGGCAACGATGTTCTTGGCCACGTACCTGGTGGCATAGGCTGCGCTCCGGTCGACTTTTGACGGATCCTTGCCACTGAACGCGCCGCCACCGTGCCTGGCGCGCCCGCCATATGTGTCAACTATTATTTTGCGACCGGTCAGGCCACAGTCGCCATGCGGGCCGCCCACAACAAAACGTCCCGTGGGGTTGATATGAAACGTTATATCGTCGCCACTGAACTTGTCGGGGACACAAGGCATTATAACTTTCTCTACGATATCCGATTTAAGTTTTCCGTTCTCCACATCGGGATCGTGCTGCGTGCTGAGCACTACAGTATCCAGCCGCACAGGCGTGCCGTTCTGGTATTCAACAGTGACCTGGGCTTTGCCGTCGGGACGCAGATAAGGCAGCTTGCCGTCCTTTCGCACGCTCTCGAGCCGTGCCATCAGCTCGTGAGACATCTGTATTGGCAGCGGCATCAATTGAGGGGTTTCATTACAGGCAAAGCCCATCATCATGCCCTGGTCTCCGGCACCCTGGTCTTTGTTTTTTTCCGAATCCTCATCAACGCCCATGGCGATATCTTCAGACTGGCGATCCAAAGCGACAAGCACCGCGCACGTGTCGGCGTCAAACCCCATATCAGAGCTGGTATAGCCTATCTCCCTGATCGTGTCGCGAGCCAGGTCACGGCAGTTTACCTGCCCCTTGCTTGTTATCTCACCGGCTATAAGCACAAGTCCCGTAGTTATCAGCGTTTCACACGCCACCCGGCTCTGCGGGTCCTGCTCCAGGTATGCGTCCAGGATTGCATCGCTTATCTGATCCGCCACTTTGTCGGGATGCCCCACCGATACAGACTCCGACGTCATCAATCTTTTTCCTTTGCTCATGAATATAACCCTTCCATTAGCTTAATTTTATTCATCACACGGCACTTTCAAAACACCCCCTGTTTTAAACCGGGGATTATAACTATAACACATCTGCCCGAAGATTGCAAAAAACTGGTGCAGAGGAATTTGCGCTGCATAAGTTTTTTGCGTGTGCCGGGACACAAATTGTCCGGCGATCCGCCCGGTGTCCCGCGTCCTCCGTGCGCAAATTCCTTATTTTTCCTTTTACCACAAAAAGGCGCAAGTCCATGGGGCGCGATTTTCTCGGAAGATGAATTTTTGTTTTGTATTGGTTATAATGTACTTATTGCGACGCTTGAAATAGAATTATTTGAAAAATCAGGCTGGATAATTTATTTTGTGGGGGGAAAACACCGGAGAATGATCGAATTAAAAAGGACCGAACTCAACCTGCGCGCCGAGAGAGCCATACTGGTACAAACCTATCGCGGCACCGAGCGCGAGCTTGCCGAAACCGAACTTGAAGAGCTTAAAGAACTGGCCAAAACGGCCGGAGCCAATGTGACCGGAACGCTCACGCAGCAGCGCAACAGACCCAGCCCGTCCACCTACCTCGGGAAAGGGAAAATCCGTGAGCTGGCCCGTTTGTGCGAAGCTGAAAAAACGGACATCATTATATGCGACGATGATTTAAAGCCGGCGCAGGTTAAAAATCTCGAGGAGATGCTCGAGGTGAAAGTCTGTGACCGGAGCGAGCTTATACTGGATATTTTCGCGCAGCATGCCGGCAGCCTGCAGTCCAAGCTGCAGGTGGAGCTGGCCCAGCTGGAATACGCATTCCCGAGGCTCAAAAGGATGTGGACGCACCTGGACCGGATGGCGGGCGGAAATATCTCCGGCGGCATAGGCGTCAGAGGGCCGGGCGAAAAGCAACTGGAAGTGGACCGAAGGCTGGTGCAAAAACGTATCTCCGAACTGAAAAAGGAACTTGAAACGGTCGAGGGTCGACATCACAGAACGGCTGAGTCGAGAAACGAACATTTCTTCACCGTTGCCCTGGTGGGATACACAAACGCCGGCAAATCCACGCTGATGAACCGATTGACTGAAGGCGGGGCGACTGTCAAAGATCATCTTTTCGAAACTCTGGACACCCGCACCAGGGCCTGGACGCTCGGAGACGGATGCGAGATCATGCTCAGCGATACGGTGGGCTTCATCCGCAAACTCCCCCACCATCTTGTGGCATCATTTCATGCCACACTCGAAGAGGCAAGGGAGGCAGACCTGCTGCTGCATATCTGTGATGCCTCCTCCCACAGCGTCCTGGCACAGATAGAAGCCGTAGAAAATGTTCTGTCCCGGATAGGGTGCAAAGAAAAACCTGTCTGCCTGGTTCTGAACAAAATTGACGCATTGGAAGACTTCTCGAGGCTGCCTTTGCTGAGGCGTAGGGCCGGGGTCTCTGTCACGGTCAGCGCGAAAACCGGCGAGGGTATCGACAGGCTTGAAAAGGCAGTAGAAGAGTTCAGGGATACATCCCTGGTCGAAATGAATGTGGAGACAAGTGTGGGCAACGGGAAGCTTTTCTCTTTCCTGCATAACAGGTGTAATGTGATCAGCTGTTCCTATGACAACGGTGGCGCAAGATTTCGCGTTAAAGGCCCACCGGCAATAACCGGACTTATTGAATCCATGGGCGGAAAAATAAGCAAAGTTAAGTAGAAGTGAGCAGGATGTTGCAAAAATTCGCGTTATATGTTAATCATCCGGTGAACCACCTGCCTGTCGCCAGACAGACAGGCGTTTCAAATCGCTCTGTAGGGGCGAAAAATGTTTTGCCCCGAACAGCATATGCGCAAACACACCTGGCTCGCTGGATATATACTATGTGCGGAGCACCCAGAGATGCAAAATAAAACCTTAAAAATAGTCCTTGCTATTGCATTTTTTCTTCTGATAATTATACCCGTTTTTTTGCAATCCACCCGGTCCAATGACATACGGCCGTTAGTAAAGAAGACCGGTGAACCGGGACGGTTTATTTTCCATTTTGAAACAATGGGCACCGATGCCTCCGTAATCGTTTATGCGGAGGATACCGGCCGGGCCGCTGAGTTTATAGAGCCGGCCGTTAAAGCTATTGAAAAAGTTAACCGTCTGATGAGCTTCTACAGGCCCGACAGCGACATCAGCACAATAAACAGGGCGGGGCCCGGTGTCGCCGTAAAAGTATCGGGACATACCTATAATGTAATAGAACAATCCATTTACTTCTCCGACCTCACCGATGGTGCTTTCGATATCACTTTCACTCCGTTAAAAAAAATATGGCAACAAGCCCGGGAAAACGGCCGGGAGCCGGCAGGTGAACTGATAGAAGAGACACTCGGGCGGATCGGTTCCGACAAAATAGAGCTAGTAGAAGATGGCAAGGTAAAACTGCTTGCTGAAGGAATGCTTATTGATCTCGGCGGAATAGCTAAAGGATACGCCGCAGATCTGGCTGTAGCCGAACTCAAAAAAGCGGGGTGTAAAAGCGCACTTGTAAATATCGGCGGCGATATGGCGGCCCTGGGGCGCCGCGGAGACGGAGAACGATGGCAAATTCTTGTGCGGGACCCGCGCAATGGATCTGAATCCACCGCCAGGCTGGCAGTGGATAATACTTCCCTGGCCACGAGCGGCGACTATGCAAGATACTTCACAATAAACGGAAAACGCTACTCGCACATAATGGACCCGCGAACCGGGCGACCGGCCGAAAACGTCCCGTCCGCTACGCTCATCGCCCCCGATGCGCTCACGGCCGACGCACTCGCAACCGCTTTAAGCGTAATGGAACCGGCGGCCGGGCTGTCTCTCGTGAACTCACTGGACGGTGTCGAGTGTATGATTATGGAAAGAAATGGGGAAAAAGAAGAATTTGTGTTCCATTATTCCGACGGGTTCAAAAATAAAACTTTTCCAAAAGACACGGAAAAGTTTTAACCCACATTGAGAAGCCCGAATGAGTCACTGAACTTATGAACCAGAGCATCGGGGAAAGCAAAAAACCGCCGGCATGGCTCAGCAAGAGATTGCCGGAGCAGGGCAAACACTCCGCGGTAAACGCCGCGCTGGGGCGTCTGCACCTGAGGACTGTTTGCAGGGAGGCGCATTGCCCGAACATATGTGAGTG
>PWZK01000199.1 GCA_003567495.1 Candidatus Brocadiaceae bacterium | reverse complement strand
TGCCTGCATCATACAGCTTCACGCCGCCGCCCGGCAGCCGAAGCATAATGCTCTGCCCATGGCCCACGTCCTTGATTGTCATCCGAAAATGCTCAAGCTCCGAAGCCCGGATCTCATAAAACAGCATAGACAGCGCAAGAACTCCAACACCCGTCGCAACAACCCATAATCTGAAACGTTTGCGCCACAGCATCACGCAAAAAAGCACCACAGCATAGTAAAGATATACCCACCATAGCGGCGGGCCCGGCGTATAGCTTACAAAGCCGGGCAACGTCCTGCCGATTGATAAAAGCCCCTCGATTCCGCCGGAAAGAACAGAGGAGAAATAATTAAAAATGCGAAAAACAAAACCGCCCAGTGGCACGGCTACTATGCCGGTGAAACAGTTCAGGATAAGAAAGAGAACCAGCGGCCATAACGCCACATTCAAAAAGGGAAGTAAAAGCGAGTAACGATTGAAATGAAACGCTGTAAGCGGCACAATGACCAGCCATATGCTCAGTGAAAGACAAAAATAATCACTGCCATACATCCACAGGCTTTGGGCTAACGTGACGCTCCCCTCACTTTGCATCCTCTCCCTCGGCCCGCGCCACGGCATCATGGTTTCACGAAGAAGCGGGTAAATGTAGAAAATTGCCCACACAGCAAGAAAACTGAGCTGAAACCCGGCCGAAAAAAGCTCCTGCGGCCGCCATATAAGTATGAGCAACGCCGTACCTGCAAGCGTAGAAAGGGCGTCAGGCCTGCGGTGTAGCAGAGGCGCCCCCGCCAGCAAGCTTAACATAAGCGCCGCACGTATTGAAGATATCCGCGAACCCGTAAAAAACACGTAAAACCACACCAGCACTATGAGCATAACGTGCCTTTTCCCCACCCCCATGCCCGAAAGGATGAGAATCACCCATATGCCGGCAGCAAAAATACCCACGTGTAGCCCGCTGATGGCCAGAAAATGCGTGGCGCCCGCATCGTGAAGATCGTCGCTTAATTCGACAGGAAGAGCATGCCTGTCACCCAGAAGAAGCACCTCAACCAGAGGATGCACCTCCGCGCCCTCGCCGACACTCTTAAGCCTGCCACGCATGTAGCCTCGCAGGCCTTCCGCCATTTTCACCGGGGAAACATACCACGGGGCTTTTTCAAGAACCAAAACGCCATCGGTTTCCATGCCGCTCGCAACGCCGTAAATACCCCTGCGCTCGTAAACCTCATTCAGCGCCGGCTCGCCCGGATTGGTGGGCGGCGAATTAGGCTCCAGAACGCCTAAAAATTCCACCAAAACGCCGTAAGCCGCCTGCGGCAACCCGCCGCCGCCGAAAGCGGTTATGCCACCAGCAGTGCGAAACCACTGGCCTTTCCCAAAACCATACTCCTTCACGTCCAGATGCAACATCCACCCGGAGCGTTTCCTCCACGACAGATCGCTAAACGGATGCCCGGGTTCCCACAACCGCGGTTCGCTCATCACCCGCCCGCGCACGCGCATCAGACCGGCGCGCTGCGCAAGGACATGTTTCAGATGATGCGACGGCGGGGATTGATGTCGAAAATGACACCAGAGCGCGCCGAATGGTAAAAATAGCAGTAAAGCGCTCAGCCAGAAAACGCGCGTGTCGGAACGCGTGCTGAGAGCCAGGCCCGCTATTAACGCACAGAACCCGAAAGCCGGCAAAAGCAGGTAAGGCGGCGGAGAAAAAAAAGAGTGAATTGCTATGCCGGCTGTAAATCCAAACAGAACTGGCAGAAGCGGTCGATGCCGCGTCGACAATTTTGCAGGTTGAATCAGTATAAAATCCTCTTTCAGATGTTTCCAATACTATGCCAGCAAAAGCAGGCTCCCGGCCATAACCGCCATACCGAAGATAGTGCCCACTATCGGCATGTGCTCGCTGCCGTATGCTTTTGCAGCCGGCATTATCTCGTCGAGCGAAATCGCCACCATAAACCCCGCAACGCCGCCAAGCACCCAGCCAAACAGTGCAGGAGAAAGTACGGGGTAAAGGATGATCGCGGCTATCAGAGCGCCGGCCGGTTCCGCCAGACCCGCATAAAGTGCCAGCAAAAAACCTTTCAGCCGGCTGCCGGTAGCGGCAAAAACCGGCGCGGCAACCGCTATGCCCTCCGGTATGTTGTGTATGGCAATTGCCACCGCTATCGCGGCCCCGAGACGCACGTCGTGTAAGGTCGCAAAAAAAGTCGCCATGCCCTCGGGGAAATTGTGTATCGCTATCCCCATTGCCGTCACTTTACCAAGCCGCATGAGGCCTTCCTCATTTGCAACATTTTTTTCCGGGTGATCGTGATCGCCTATGTAGTCGTGAGGCACCAGAAAATCCAGCAAAAATATGCCCAGCATCCCCACGAAAAAAGCCAGCAATCCGTACGCAAATCCTATATCTTCAATGCTCTCATCAAGCAGTTCTACAAATGACACCAGAATCATAACGCCGGCGGAAAACCCCAGCGTAAACCCCATAAACGACGGCGTAGCTTTTTTTACAAAAAGATTTATAACACCGCCTATGCCCGTAGAGAGGCCCGCAGCAGTTGTAATTGCAAGAGCCGGCCAAAAATTTTCTACCACCATATCATATGCCCTCCGCGCGTATTACCTTCGGCCTTAGTCTGCGATTCACGCGCATTCCATTTTTCCCGTGTGAATCCGATCGCACTGTAGTTTATCAAAAAAACCGATCATCCGCTTTCGAATGCTGACGCTATCTCTTCCAAATCTTGCAACGGTATCAGACAGGTGGTCGGCTCTTTGTCCCAATTCAGCAAAAAACGCTCTCCGTAGAAAATACATGGCACCCCAAGGGCTTTGCTGTTGATGGTATAGCTTTTCCACTGCTCATAGTCCCTGCTGATCCAGTCATCGGTATCTACAGGCTTCTCGAACAGAGCCGCCCGGGCCAGATCGGAACGGCTCTTCATGGCATCGAGAACATCGCCCGGTCAAGGCGCGCCATCCATCGCTCATAAAGGCCCTGGATACAATAGGCCAGGGCCCTCTGCTCGGGACCGGGGCCCTCGAGCCACATACTTGTGCTGACCTGGTCGCCCCAGCCGCAATAGATCGGCCGCTGCCACCAGTCGGGTATCTTGCCGCTGCATGCCCCGGCTTCAGGGTATTGAGCGGCCAGCCCACGCGACAGCAGCTCATGCAGTGATTCCTCCGTCTTTTTTTCGAAAATGTCCACCCAAACATGGTTTTTTGCTTCCCGGGGCGATGTCTGCCCTTCCAGGTCGATGGATATGCGAAGACCTTTATCGTCTCCAGAAAAATTGATCTGGTTCCATCGATGCCAGCCCTTATCGGCAGCAACACTTACAAGGACCGCCTTTCCCTCCGTGCCCAGCAGGCCCACCGCAAAGGGAGGAGGGGAAAATTTCGCCCCGCATTCCGAAGAGGGGAAAACGCCTATACCAAGGGTTTTCGGCAACTCGTAAGGTTCTGTTCGATGTTTGCGGGAAGGACTCGGGTTCCAGATGCGTTCGGGCGTCAATCCCAGTTCCTCGGGTGAGAGGTTTACGATCAGTTTTTCTCCGTCGGTTCTGAATTTGAAAGATGTTGATTTCATGGTATTTTAACCCTTGACAAGCCCGGCCAGCAGGGGTTTTCGTGTTACCCGGCAACCCCGGAAATACCTGTCGGGCGTCATATCGACGCTGCCTTTCGGCGGGATCAGATGTTCGGCATACCGGATCTGCGCCGGTGGCCTGGCACTTACCAGGTTCAGCGGCACAGCAGAGTTTTCGTTGATGACCGCCGGCGTCCGGTTATCGGGATGGTTGTTGACCCAGCCATGATAACACGGCGAAAAATCCGTTGTAGCAACATAAAGTTTTTCACCTCTCTCCAACACAACCGGCTCCAACCCGTCAAATTCTCCTGTAAGAAGTTCTGATATTATAAACTCACCAAACATCGCGGCGCCGCGGTCTCTGACTTTTTTAAGATACCCGCGTGCACTGTTGACTGGATGCTTAAAACAGTCGGACTCAACAAAAATACAGGCTTTTGACTGCCTGGAGTCAGTTAGCATATATTGTTCTACCCCTATCCGGACAATCCGCAACCTGGAATACGGAATGCGGAGTTAAAAAACGAATTCTCTGTGCCGCAGAGGGGCACTACATACCAGCCCGGGGTGAAACTCCGGGAACAGGCCATCCACCCACCAAAACCGCCCCGAAAGGGCGGCACATAACATCTATCTCACAAATTGGGACATTTTGTCGGTTCTCCTTTATGTGGCGTCCCTTCAGGACTCTTTTATTGCGAGCACCTCCTGCCCTATGGCTTCGCTTCGGCCCCATTCGGGGCCTGCGCTCTGCCATAGGCTATAACATATCGCGCTTTGAGCGCTTACTTAGGTCGTTCCCTGGACATTGGATATTGCTCATTCGATATTGGATATTGTGTCAGCATATTAAGCGCCTGACAAAGCACATGCTCAGGATATTTTTACTTTTCAGGCGGTGCCGGCCAAACATCCTGACCTTTATCGTCAACGACCCTCTCCCAGAGCCGAAACGGTTCCGATGAAATCTCAACCTTTGCGCTCCTGCTCACGCGATCCAGAGTGCCTCGTCTCATTAGCAGTGCCGGGCGGCAGAATGATTTCTCACGCCCCGCGCCGTCGCCGAAACTCATCGCCCAGGTACCGTCGTAAAAAAGCTCTAGCGGATTTTTCCCGCTGCCTTCCTTGAGAAAATCGAGGCATTTGAACGGATTCATCTCTGCTCCGACACCATAAACGCCCTCAATTGTTTCAAACGCGTCCGAAGAGACAGCCAGGCCGAAGGGATGGCCCGGGTAATTTATACGGTATGCCATCACGTAGCGGCCTTTGCCAATATATGCGATCGACTGTTCGAAAGCAAGCCACTCCAGGTGCAAGCTACACGCGGGAGCTTATTTTAGCGCTTATGGGGCTCTGCCCCCAAACCCCCGGGATTTATCGCATTGATTATCATGCGGGGTTATAAAGACCAGAAATGAGGCGGGCCGCCCCCGAAGAGACGGCCCTACCCCGCATGATCCCATGTCGGCGCTCGGGTTGCTTCCCAGCAAGAGCCCTACCCTCCGACATGAGAAAACCTATCATAACATCAAAAAGAATTTACTACAACAAACGTACAAAAAAGGAGGATTTTTACTTCGTAAAAATCGGGAATTATAGTTGTCGTTGACCGGAAAGAATAGTTGTCGTTTGACAAAAGGGATCAGAAAGGGGTCATAAAGGGCTCACATTGACTAAAACGCCTAATGATTGACTAATAATTGACTAAAAAGAGTTTTGCACATAAAAAAACAAACGCCATAAACGGGCTAAACAG
>PWZK01000171.1 GCA_003567495.1 Candidatus Brocadiaceae bacterium | reverse complement strand
CCCCGGGCCGGACGCCGCGTATTGCGCACGCGGGCAGAAAGTATCTCGATCGATCTCGAAGTCCCAGCCCTGTCCGAGGTGCCATTTGCCGATGCAGGCGGTGTGGTAACCGTGCTGTTGGAGGAATCCGGGCACAGTTAAGCGATCTGCGGCGATCAGCGGGCCACCAAAGACCCCGACGATTCCCCGCTGCAATGGCGACCGCCAGTTGTAGCGCCCCGTCAGCAGGCTGTAGCGCGATGGGGAACAGACGGCCGAGCTCGAGTGGGCGTCTGTGAACTTCATGCCTTCAGCGGCCAGACGGTCGATATTCGGTGTCTTGATCTTCCCCGCCGGGTTCAGGCACGAGGCATCGCCGTACCCCATGTCGTCAACGAAGAAACAGACAATGTTTGGTCTCGTTGTTTGTTCGGTCATGTTTGTTTTCTCCCTTAAAACTTTACGGATCCTAAGCGTACTCAGTCCTTACATAAAAACGGTTTGTTCGACCCTTACCTTAACATCCTCTCCATGAACAGGTCAATCCATAAGCCGGGGATTGTACTGGCGCGGCCCCGCCTTGAAACCGGTTGATGTCGTGCCGTCGCAATCATGTTGCGTGTAGATAAATATCCTGGTCGTCCAAGGGTTGTAGAGGACGACTTCCTCACGCGCATCGCCACACACGTCTGCGGGGATACAATGGTACCAGGCCATGCGCCCGACCGGCTCGGGCGGTGGAAGCCCCGGCAGGGAAACACCGATGCCACTCACTTCGTCCTTTCCGTCCCCGTCGATGTCGCCGACCGCCGGGATGTAGGCCGGACAGTGTCCGTATTCGGTCCATAGGCTTTCGTATTCCCAGAGGATCTCCAGATTTGCGTCAAAGGCGAGCACGTGCGCACCGAGTTTCACGACGAAGTCCTGCGGGCTTTGCAGGCCGCGGAAATTGGCGATAATAATTCTCTGGTGCACCCAATTGGGACCATGTCCATGACACGCCTGCAACCGGTCAGGAGCGGCCTCCTTCTTGAGAGAACCTGTCGCTCCGTCGCGTATTTGGATGACCACGTCAGCCAGGCTCGTAACCGCGGCATTTATCTCCTCTTTGCAAAAAAAGGTGATCACCTCCGTGCACCCGTCTCCGTCCAGATCGTGGACGGCGACCGTGCCGGGCCGCGCAGGCTGCATGCCGCCCTCACCACAGCTCCAGAGCGGCTGCCCGTTGAGGTTGAACGCGCCGAGGAAGCAGGGCGTCATGCCTCCCCCCTCTTGGGTATTGCGGGCGGACCGGTAGACCAGGAAGTCGACCTGCCCACTGTTGCGAAGGTCGCCGATGCGGAGATCACCTCCGAAGTTCACAGAACGACTCCCCACGGACTCCGCGGTACAGAACGCACCCGGGAGTTCAACGACACGCCACAGTTTTGGTTGGCCCATGTATGGCATATGACCGGCCGATGATTTTATTATAGCCACGGAGTCTGTTGCACAATCCACCTCACACTGGGTTCAATTGTTTTTTTCCTTTTCTTTGTGTTTAAAACGCGAAATTGAGTAACCATTAAGCTTGTTGTATGGTATAGAGCCAGTCGCTGGTATAAGAATGGCGGGCGTAAGCTGTTTTCCTCGAAGAGGATTTTTAATTATAGCCCGGGGTTGGTGGCCTGCCTGCCTGGCGACAGACAGGAAGGACCTTCTACCCTGGGAAAGGTAATGACATCGAATAAATTTTCCCTGCAGGGGATATTTAACTTTAAAGGTTTACATGTTGTGATCCACCCAAAGTAATTTCCTATCAGTGATTCGTTGTATTATATTGGTACGCTTTTTCTTTTCCTCGTCAGAAAGGGAAGGAAGGGAAGAAAGGGGATAAGCACGGCCTATGCTTTCGCATTTAGAACTTCCAAGGGTGTGGTAAGGCAGAAGGTTGATTTCAACTATATTGGCTAATTTTTTTGACAGCTCCGCAATGCCGATATAATGTTGCTCCCTGTCGTTATATTTCGGTATAACAGGGCAGCGCAGGATGGTTTTTGCCCCCGCTTTGTCAAGCTTTAGCAGGTTTTCATGTATCAGGTTGTTTGAAAAGCCTGTGAATTTTTTATGCAGATTTTCTTTTGTTTCTTTCCAATCGTATAAAAAAAGGTCGGTGTAAGGAATCATTCGTTCCAGATTTTTATATCCCGTAAAACCGCTGGTTTCCAAACAGGTATGTAACCCGTTTTCTTTTGAGAGCTTTAAAAGCTCAAGAGCAAATTCAGGCTGATAAAGCGGTTCCCCGCCTGAGAGGGTGATTCCGCCGCCCGAATTATTATAGAATGCCCTGTCTTTTAGCGTTTCAGTTAGGATTTCAGAAGCCGGAGATTCACTGCCAATCATTTCCAATGCGGATTTCGGGCAGGCATTTACGCATTTCCCGCACACAACACAGTTTTTTCTTCCTATATGGTGTGCGCCACCACTAATGGTGTGACAGCCCATGGTACATATATCCTTGCAGTTGCCACAGTCAATACACAGCTCCCTGTAGTAAGCCAGCTCAATATCTTTTAATTTTGACTCGGGATTGTGGCACCACACGCAGTTTAGGGGGCAGCCTTTAAAAAAAACCGTAGTGCGTATGCCGGGTCCATCGTGTAAGGAAAAACGCTGAATGTTAACTATGTTTCCTTTGATCATATACTTATCAATCCTATCCAGCATGCCGCATGCGTGCGATTATCTCACTTTGTAAGTCTTTCTTCAAATTCACAAACCTCGCCGAATAGCCCCCAACTCTTACGATAAGATGCTTGTTTTCTTCGGGGGTTTTTTGTGCTTTCAACAGGCTTTCTGCGTCCATCATGTTGCCCTGAAAAATCTGGCCACCTTTTTCAAAAAATGTTGTGAGCAGGGCTTTAATTACATCCTCTCCCGCCCATGACGGATCCAGGTCCCACATGGTAGAAGCTCCGCCATTGAACAGGTGAAACGGTATGGACGTGCATGAGTTCATTGATGAGGTGATGCCGTTTGTCATCGAAGAAGACTGCGGGGTAACCCCGTGGGCCACGGGCTTGCCGGCCAGATTTCCATCCGCCGTCGCTCCGAGTATCCGGCCCGCTTCAGGCGCCCAGACAAAAGTCAACACCACCATTTTTCCCGTTCCGCCCCATCGGGTTTTGTAAGAAGTATAAATATTGCTGATGTCGGCGAACGTCTTTCTTGCAAAACCGTCCGCCTCCTCGTTTTCCTGCCCGTATTTCGGTATAGAAATGAGCTTCTTACGCAAAAGGTCAAATCCTTGAAAGTTAACTTTCAAGGATTCGATTAATTCATGTGGGGTGCATATACTTTCTTCAAAAACAGCTTTCTTAACAGCAAAAAGATAATCCGCCGTGTTCGGTATTCCGAGAGGACAAGAACCGTAATCGTGGTACCTTGCACCACCGCCGTGCATATTTCTTCCTTTTGCGTAGCAATCCTCGATCATGGAAGAAATCAGATAGGCAGGCCGTGAATTTTCCGCTTCCTCGCTGTAGGCATCCTGTGCCTTAAAAAATATGTTGAGTATCCTTGACACTTCGCCTATGAAATCCTTGTAAAAATCCTCGAAGGATGTATAGCTTTCAAGCCCCTTAGCGTTAACAGCGTTTAGCTTTTTGTTTGTCTTAAGACACAGCCCGCCTGTTACAAAAAGCTCGGCTATTTTAGTGATGTTGTGCCAGCCGTTGAATAAAAAGTCGCTGTTCATGCCCTGTATCCCGATTTCCATACATCCGCCGCAGGTGTACTCGACCGCGTCCCTGTAAGTTACACCACTGTCATTGAGAGCCTTGACAATTGTTTCATCGCACAAAATCTGTGCTCTGTTTGAACCGTTCTGTAAATATTTTGCGCATAATCGAACAAAGTCTTGCGGCTTGTCTTTTGGCAACCGTATATACACAGCGGGGTGGGTGATGTCTAAATCCATAATGGATTCAACCATAATGCGGGAAAGCGGGTTTACAGCGGAGGTTCCGTTCGGATGCGAACCGCCCACTACAATCGCCTCAACCCACCCGTCTTGTGTATGTATTCTTTCGTCTATCCTGATGAAAAGCTCCTCTATTAGTTCGCGTGCCTGTTCAAGGGTGCAGTCGTTGTTTTTGAGGTCCCTCTCAAGATAGGGCCACAGATAGTAATCCAGCCTTCCGGGACCGTTCCCACCGTAGGGATTTTCACTCATTGTCACGATATATTGCATGAAAAATGACTGAACCGCTTCGAGGAAGGTATCCGCGGGATACCTTGGAACCCTTCTGCAAAGTTCGGCCATCTCATGCATGCCAAGATGATCCAGTTCAGCAACGTGCTTTTCGTTCCATTTTTCAAGGGCTTCAACCATAATCAAAACGCCGCTGAAAAATTGTCTCCCCTTTCCGTCCGCTGCATTTGCGAGAGCTTTTGCGTACCTTTCCTTCATTCCGGAAGTCCCCAGTTTCAGAATTTTATCCCACATCCATGTGATATGCCCTTTGCTTGTCGAGCCGGAAAGCTGGTTTTCTCTAAGTTCAGGGTAGTCGGGGATTGTCGCGCACAGTCGTTTGTACGGTGCGCTTAAACAGTCGAAATCTGAGTCGGGATTTTTAACTTCTTCGCGGTTTAAATGATATACCCTGCCTATGATTTTATCATAAGGCTCAATATATATTTTTTGGTTTACGATTGCGCCCGCCATGGAGCGCGCAATCTTTTCCCATTGATCCAAATCCCTGTATTTTGTCTTTGCCAGAGTGTGCATATCTTTTAGAAATGTATTAAGAGGCGGATTTCCCCCCCTTTGCTTTGCATTTGCAAATATACGCTTTATCCGTTCTGATTGAGCCATACGATTTTCTCCCCACGCAGATCGTAAATATTTAGTGAAGATCCTGTCGCACAATAATTTTCCAATCCAACCTTTTGGTAAGTCTTCAGTAAACCCCGTTGTCCACTTAACACGCAGTTATACACGATGCAAAAACACACGTCAATCTTACAGAGTTGATTATACCCCCCCCTGTCAAATAAACAGCTAAAATTCCATAGGAAACTTGAGATCACTTTCCGCTTTCTTTCATAATCAAATATAGGTCAAAATCGGGAGAAAAAGACATGACGTATAAAGACATGACGTATAACGAACAAACGCCCGCTGCGAACAAAAAAACGACCGACTACCAGCCGCCGTCCTATCCCGGATATTTCATAACCCAACGACATTTATTAATATAAAGGCTTTACAATCAGTACGTTAAATAGCGTTTCCGGGGTGTATCGGATTTTACAGTGTGCACCTGAAGCCTTTGTATGAGGCCATGATCAGAAGCTCAAGGGACTCACAGCATGTTCACATCGACGAAAGCGGTTGGAAGCTGTTTTACCCCATT
>PWZK01000332.1 GCA_003567495.1 Candidatus Brocadiaceae bacterium | reverse complement strand
TGTTTTTCCGAGTCCCCTTTTGCCCTCAGGTGTTTGGACCATGCATTCAGGTGCGTGGAGAGCAGTTGTGCGCCGGCAGTACGTGTGGTATCGAGTAATTCGGCTTTTTTCAGATGATTCAGTATCCGTTCCGGCAGCCGTTCGATTGTCTCGGAAAGGTTCTTTGGTATCGGCATACCGGATGCGCGGCAGGCGATGAGTTTCTCGATATTCGCGGCAAGCTGTTTTGATGATTGCTTGTCGGCCCAGGCGGCGATGCGCCGCCGCTTTCCGGGCGGGTAGGAATATCGGACGTACCACGTCGGCGACTTATAAACTTTTCCGCGTTTTTTCTGCGTCATCTTTTCGACGGTTGCCATGGCCGGTCTCCTGCAAAAAAGTGTACTGACCATTTTATTGACCACATTATAGCAATATGGTGCTATTGCAGGCAAGCGGATGCAACAGTGCAAGGGGAGGGGGGAAGGCAAAAAATAAGCCCCGGAGAGCCTGCAAAGGCGTTTCCGAGGCTTAAAGTATGGCGAGGCCGAAGGGACTCGAACCCTCAACCTTCGGATCGACAGTCCGACGCTCTAACCAAGTTGAGCTACGGCCCCATATTTGATTGGGGACATTCTACAATATTTCAACGGGCCGGTCAACCGAATGCTCTGGCCGAGAAATTTGCGCTGTAAGCTTTTTTACTTGCAGCAGGGCGCAGATTGTTCAGAGATTATCCCTGTTTCCGGAGATTACCGGGCGCAAATTCCTTATTTTCCCCCTGTCTGCCCGACAGGAAGGCTTCGGAAAGGGTTCAGGAGGGGTTTAGACGGCAAAACCACCTTTTCAAGACACACCCCCTCCGCAAAAGAGTTTTTCAGCTTTTCATATTCGTATTTTTTCACGCCCCAATCTGCATCAAAGGTTCGTCAGGAAGCACTCGGATAACAAGCCGAAGGCGCTCGAGGTCGCCAAGATTTTCAACGTCTTTCCAGCTGAAAAGACCCGGTTGTGGAATTATAGCCATTTGAGCGGTTCTCCTCAATTTGTGGATAAGATATGTCTTTAACTGCACACATTTTACCACAAAAAGGCGGGCCGCTCAAACTACCTAGGGGAATTTAAAGGAAAATTCACTCCACATCACCTGAACTGCCTCCAAAGACGCCCTGAAAGCCTTCCTTCAGGGGAAAGACTTTTTCTTTGTCTTTGTAATCTCTTCAAAAGCAAAAACTTACCATACAACGCAATTAGCTCCCTTTTGTTTGACCTGTTAGCGTTTGAATGGTATCATATAGCCCTGAATAACATTCATTTTACAGCAAAATTCTGCGGGGATAGATATGTCAACACGTACAGGCAGGTGGATTCTGGTTGCAGGGCTTCTGATTTTTGCGTTATATGCGGCATACCCGCCCGTGAGGGTCGCGGTAAGACACGAACGAATTGTCGAGAAGGAGGTCATGGACGCCGACGAAGCGCAGGAACACGGCGTAAACGTCGGAGATACCTATCTCGTTGATACCGAAACTATATCCCGCCGCTTCCTGCCGTTCGCACTTGGTGAGCGCGATGAGGACGTCAGAATAATAGAGCGCAGGGATGACGGCACAGTTGTGAAAGAACGCACTGAATTCGTCGAGGGCCGCATCAAGCGCGGACTCGACGTCGCCGGCGGAACCGAACTGGTGTATGAACTCAGGCCGCCCGAACGCGAGATTGAGGATGACCTGAGAGTGGACACGGGCCGTGTCATAGACATACTTCGCCGCCGGATAGATCCCCAGAATATAAAAGAATACATAATCCAGCCCGCAGGCGAGAACCGCATTCTCATTCAGGTGCCGGAAGCCACGCAGGCCGAGGTGGCTGCGCTGAAAGACCGCATTACAAGGATGGGCCGGCTGGAGTTCAGGATCGGTCTTCCGCCCGAGCAGTATCAAAGCGAGTACAAACGTGCGGAAGAAGAGGGGATAATCGAGCCCGGTTACGATAAGATGCACATTGAGGGCGACCCCGACAACCCATTCTACCTTATAAGATCCGGCGTGCCTGAAATAACCGGCGAATATCTGCAAAGCGTAAGCGTGACCAGAGACGAAATGGGCCAGCCCGCGGTCGGGTTTCGTTTCACCCCCGAGGGCGGACGGCAGTTCGCCCGGACCACCTCGCGAAATCAAGGCATGCTTCTGGGGGCGGTGCTCGACGGGGTTCTGCAGAGCGCTCCGGTAATCCGCACCACCATACGCGAACGAGGCCAGATAACAGGCCGTTTCACGCGAGAAGAAGTCGAGAGCCTGGTCGCCGTGCTTCAGGCGGGCAGCCTGCCGATGGATCTGGATATCCTCCAGGAGACCACCGTCGGGCCGCAGCTCGGACGCGACAGCATCCGGCGCGGCCTGACAGCCATATTGATAGCCGGTTTGCTGGTAGTTTCGCTTATGGCCGGTTACTACCTCCTATGCGGACTTATCGCCGATATGGCTCTGCTGCTTAACCTGATTTTTCTGGCAGGCGTGCTCGGTTTGCTGGGCGCTGCTCTAACATTGCCCGGTCTCGCCGGCATACTTCTGACTGTTGGTATGGCTGTCGATGCAAATGTGCTGATTTTCGAGCGGATAAGGGAAGAAACAAAGGCCGGCAAAAGTATTCGAGTAGCGCTGCGCAACGGATATGATAAGGCATACTCTACAATTATGGACGCAAATATCACAACCCTGCTGACCGCCATTATTCTATATATGGTGGGCACCGGGCCGGTAAGGGGGTTTGCGATAACTCTGTCGGTGGGCATCGTATTGAGTCTTTTCACCTCTCTTTACGTAACACGTCTGGTTTTTGAAACGCTTATAGCCCGTGAGTGGATAAAGAGTTTCAAGATGTCGGCTTTCATCGGCCAGCCGGACTTTTCCTATACAAAATTCAGAAGGGCCGGCTATATCGGATCCCTTGCGGTGCTGGCAGTCGGTCTGGGCACATTCGCGCTGCGCGGCACCGACATGCTGGACGTTGATTTTACCGGCGGCACCCTCGTTCAGCTCAGCTTTGCCGAGCCGGTGGAGCCGGATGCCATAAGAAGGGCGTTGATCGAAGGGGGATACCCCAATCCGCAGGTCCAGGGTGTAAGAGGGGATGCCAGAGGCACTACGGATTTCAGGGTGCGCATACCGGGTGTCGGCGCAGAAAGGATAAAAGAACAGATAATGCCCGGCATAGTCAGAAAACTGGAAGCGGCGGCTCTGGTCTTGGAAGAGGATGATGCGGCGGTCGGGCGCGACGGCAGAAGCATTGACCTGAAACTGACCAGGAATGTCGATGAAATGAGTCTCAGGCGCGCTCTTGCCGGCGATGATGAAAATCCGTATGAAATAAACCATATCACGGCCGTTCTGCCGGAAGGCGATCCCCAATTAGACAGGTTTTCAATAAGGGTAAAAGACCCCGGATTCCGTTCCACCGATGAAATTCTCCTCGATACGCTTAGAGTTCTTGCCCGCATGGGGGTAATGCAGAGGCTGGTATATGTGGAAGCACCGGACGAACTGCCCGGGGAAGATGAGGCAGATGACGGGGAACTTTCCGTAACGATTGAAACCGAAACGCCCCTTGACTGGCGAGTTTTTAAGGCCGGCCTCGCTGAACTGCGTATTGAGCGCATTAGCGTTGAGCCGGAAGACGATCCGTCAACCGTCTTTACCGTTAGGGGGTCGGCGGACGAACTCAGGAAAATTGTCAGCGGGAATGTTGAATTCCCGGACGTTGAAATTACGGCCGAAACGGTTGTGGCGCAGCTTGAAGATCCAGTCACGCGGTTTCGACTAAAGGTGCAGGCCGGCCAGGAAAACATAGGGGACAATATAGTGGTGGTTTCTGAAGGCTATGAGACCGACAGATTTACGCTTGAACTCGATGAGGAAGGTGTCAGGGAAAACATTGAGGCCATATTCGCCGGGCTTGGCGTAACAGGCGCAGTAGGTGTAACGGTGCGCACTGAAGAAACGGACGAGCCGGGTCGCGTTCTTGCCACTCTGGAATTTGACGAGCCGCAGAGTGAGGATACAATCAACTACCGGCTGCGGGAGGCCGGCCTGGAGCCGGGGCAATATCTGGCTACGGAACTTCCGCCCGGAGTGCTCGCGCAGCAACTCGAGCTTGTGCTGCCGGAGGACAGGGCCGAAGCCATGCTGGATGCGGCATTGGGGTCTTTCTCCGACGCCAGCCCCGTGAGTCAGACTTCAAGCATCGGCTCCGTAGTTGCAGCCGAGATGCAGGGCCGTGCGCTTCTTGCGATAATATTTGCTTCCATAATAATCGTAATCTATGTCGGTATCCGATTCCATGCCGCTAAATTCGGTTTTGCAGCCGTTATTGCGCTTCTTCACGATGTTGCGATAACTGCAGGAATCATAGCGCTGGCCGACCTTTCCGGAGTCTTCGGGGACGTTAAGATCAATCTTCCCATGCTGGCTGCGTTTCTTACGATAATAGGCTACAGCCTTAACGATACTATCGTGGTGTTTGACCGGATACGTGAAAATATGATTCAGCAGGGGAAAAAGAAACTGAGCGAGGAGATTATCGACCTGAGCATAAATCAGACCCTGAGCCGCACGCTGCTGACATCTTTTACTACCCTTATGGTTGTTCTGGTTCTCTACCTTTTCGGCGGCGTGGCCCTGCAGGGACTTGCATTTACTTTGATTGTAGGTGTGGTTGTGGGGACATATTCGAGCGTATTCATCGCAAGCCCGGTACTTCTCGACTGGGAAGTGCTGGTGCGGGGCTGGAAGTTGTTTTTCCGGGTTGTCTTCTTCCCCGTCAAGGTGCCTTTCCTGCTGGTCGGTAAGATAGCCGGATGATTATTTCGCCGGTTCACCGGCGCTAACAGCCAATGACTATGGTAAGGGAACGGCTTATTATATTGCGTCCCGCAATGAAGCGGATTTTCTGAGCGCCTTTTACGGTCATCTGATCTCCGGTCTTCGTGTTGAGCCGGTGCTCCCGGCCGCTTTGCCGGATGGTGTTACGGCACAGGCCCGGACGGACGGCAGGACCAAATACATCTTCCTGATGAATTTCAACGAGACAAGGCAGGATGTTGAGTTGAATTCAACCTTCACCGACCTGCTGACAGGGACTACGGCAGGGCCGGTTGTTCAGCTGGAAGGTTACGGTGTGGTGGTGCTGGTTTGAACCCTGATTGGCCCGCACATTTCATAAACCCAGGAAAGGGCGCGGGCCAAGTGTTATAACCGAAGAGGTGAAGAAAAAGTCGGAAGCTTTAATGCAGACAGGCTGGTCTAAGAAGGACACTTCCGAACATCTGGGCATCAAGTATGATACTCTGATCAAGGCAATAAAGCAGGGGAGAGTATATGATCCCACTGCAATAGAAAGCCGAAATCCGGTGGCAACAGACAGGTCCCAAAGAAGCGCTCAGGACGCTGGT
>PWZK01000108.1 GCA_003567495.1 Candidatus Brocadiaceae bacterium | reverse complement strand
CTTTTAATTGGACAGTAGTGACTTAAAGAGTAAAAAACACCTTTTGCGGGGAGGCTGTGCCTCGAAAAGATGATTTTGCCGTCCAAACTCTTCCTGAACCCTTTCCGAAGGAAACAGAAGGATTTTGCGTCCGGTAATTTCTGGAAACAGGGATAATCTCTGAACAATCTGCGTTCCGAGATACGCAAAAAACGTAACAGCGCAAATTCCTCGCGGCAGGCAGGCACTTGCAATCGCCAGATTTTTTGGCCATAATACTTTCACCTCACGGGTTGGAGTTATTGTGAATTGAAAACCGCGGCAATTTTGTCCTTTATCCTTCTTCTGAAGACGGCATTAACTGGGGCGAAGGGATCATTCTCAAAGACAGCACTCCCGACGGTGACTGCTATTCGGCCAATGCGATCGTCGGCAAATATGACTCCGCTGCACCCGAGATGCTGATTATCCAGTCAAGCGTATCACGACGGAAGCCGTGTCAATGAGTGCCATTGGCGAATCGAAAATATCCGGGGACAGAACCCGCACGTATAAAATACGATAAAAGCACCCGGGCGAGTGGCGGAATGGCAGACGCTCTGGACTTAAAATCCAGTGGTCCACACGGACTGTGGGGGTTCGAATCCCCCCTCGCCCACCACAAATAAAGCAGGCCGGGAAGTGGCCAGAAACGAAATTCACCTATTTTTGGACAATCAGACAGGGGGTTACTATGGATATTTTACGGCTCGGGCGAACAGGTTTGAAAATTTCAAGAACCGGGTTCGGCGCACTGCCGATCCAGCGCGTGAGTGAACATGAGGCCGTGGCTTTGCTGCGAAGCGCCTATGATGCTGGCATATCTTTTTTTGATACAGCGCGTGCCTATACCGACAGCGAGAAAAAAATGGGCCTGGCACTTGCCGACGTGCGGCAGGACATCGTTATCGCTACCAAATCAGGGGCCGAAGATTATGATGGCGTTATGCGCGATTTGGAAACCAGCCTCGAAAATCTCAGGACGGATTATGTCGATATATTGCAGCTGCATAATCCGGGGAAACTACCGGATCCGGGAGACCCTTCATCTTCGTACGCTGCGCTGCGCGATGCTTGTGAGTCGGGCGCGGTCAGGCATCCGGGCATAAGCAGCCATCGCCTGGCAGTGGCACGCCGCGCAGTGGAAAGCGGACTTTTTGAAACCATGCAGTTTCCCCTGAACCCGCTATCCAGCCAACAGGAGTTGGGGTTGATAGACTTT
This sequence comes from Candidatus Brocadiaceae bacterium, assembly GCA_003567495.1. Taxonomy (GTDB): domain Bacteria; phylum Planctomycetota; class Brocadiia; order SM23-32; family SM23-32; genus PUMZ01. Next base: position 4,209 of record PWZK01000108.1, on the reverse strand, counting down.
TGCTGCGAACACGACGTGGGGCTTATCGCAATGAAAGCACTATGCGGCGGCCTGCTTACGGATGTAGATACGCCATTCGCCTTTCTGCGCCGGTTTGAAAATGTCGTGCCGATCTGGGGATGTCAGACTCCGTCCGAGCTGGACGACTTTCTGAGACTCGAGGCCTCACCGCCGGAATATGATGCTTCAATGGAAAAGAAAGTTGAGCGCGACCGCGAGGAGCTTGGCAGCGACTTTTGCCGCGCCTGCGGCTACTGTCTGCCATGCCCGGCCGATATCCCCATCCCGATGGCTGCACGCATGTCTCTGTTGCTGCGAAGGATGCCGGTGGAACGTTTTTACAGCGAGGAATGGCGGGATAAGATGCACCGGATTGAAAATTGCGAGCAGTGTGGCAAATGTCATGAGCGGTGCCCTTACGAGCTGAACCCCGCCGACCTGCTTCCAAAAATGCTCGAGGATTATGAACAAATGTATGCCGCACATCACGACGAATGATCTGTTTGGGAAAATATCGCGGTATCTACACCGCTTATTTCACGCGTTTTCAGCGTTTCATCTGAGCTAAAGGCCGGAGAGCGAATTAATGAAAGTTAGAGAACTTACCCTGGAAGTAAAGGAAACCGCCAGAGCTAACGGCGCCGCATTGGTGGGCATAGCGCCGGCGGAGCGCTTTGACCCCATGCCGCCGGTTTACGATTCAGCGCCGGAAGGCCAGCATCCTTCGGACTTTGTTCACGGTGCACGTTCGGTGATCTCCTTTGCCATGCCGATCCTGCCGGCAGTGATGGACGCGCCCGCACTGCTTGCCGAAAAAAAGTTTGAAGCTATGGTCAAGTTCGTTTTTAACATATGTTTTTATGCGAACGGTCGCTTTTTCTTCCGAGGATTGATGGAAAAGAGCGAACACCTTTCTTGAGTCGCTGTCTTCGTGGTTTTTTTTGTTTGGCGGCGTTACGGTTTCCTCCGTCTGCATGCGTTTTACCCGGACCGGTCAAAAAAGGCGGCTGTGTTTTGCATAACTTCTTCCGCCTGCTTTAGCGTCATTCCGGCGCCCATCAGGATGCGGCGGGCCGTGTCCATGTCCGGGTAATCGCCCGGAGCGTGTCCGTCCGAGCCGAAGCAGAGGGGGCATCCCTGTTCCAGCGCAAGCCGCGCGACGTGTCCGTTTGTCAGGCTGTGTCCCTTACGCGCGCTTATCTCAAGCAGGACGCCTTTTTCTGCGGCCAGCTGAACCTCAGCTCTGGAGATAAGACCTGGATGTGCAAGCACATCGGCGCCGGCTTCGATAGCCGACCGGTTCGTGCCGCCGGCCACCGGCTCTGCTATTGTTTCACCGTGCACAAGAACAACGGCGGCGCCCAGGGCCCTGGCCCGGGCGATGAGCCGTTCTATCTGCGGGGGCGGGACATGCGTGAGTTCACAACCTGCGAGAATTTGCAGGTCACCGAAAAGCCCGTCGGATTCTTCACAGAAGGTTTTTGCTCGCGTGATTATATCATCGAGGTTTGAGCAGTCGCAGTGGTCGCTGAAAACCAGCCCGTCATAGCCCAGCACGGAACATCTTCTGGCCAGCTCGGCAAGCCCGAGCACCCCGTCGCTGTTATAAGTGTGAGTGTGGAGGTCGTGCATTCCCTTCAGGTGTTTCATATGTATTAACCCGGACAATATCGTACGTGTGGATTCAGAACAGGGAAGAATCGCTCTTTTTATCCGGCCGCGCGATTATTTCCATCCCGATGTGTTCCCGGCCGCGTTCGGTCAGAGTGCGTCCTCTCGGCGTCTTCTCCAGGAGTCCCTTGCGTATCAGGTAGGGTTCATAGACCTCTTCAATGGTCTCTTCCTGTTCGCCGGCAATTACGGCCAGAGTTTTCAGGCCTATGGCGTTTCCTCCTTTCTCACCAATAGCCTTAAGTATTCGCCGGTCCATTTCACAAAGCCCGTTATGATCAACGCCGAGCATTTTCAGCCCCTTGCGTGCCATATTTTTTCCTATAATCGCTTCGTTCTGTGAGTGCGCTACATCGCGTATTCGTCTCAGGTAGCGGTTGGCTACCCTGGGGGTGCCTCTTGCGCATTCGGCCATAATACGCGCGGCATCCGGCTTGAGTTTCACATTCATTTTTTTTGCGCTGTTTAGCAGTATTTGCTCCAGTTCTGCGGGGGGGTAGTAATCCAATCGCTCTGTAATCTGAAATCTGGATCTCAGCGGCGCCGTGAGCAGCCCTTCGCGGGTCGTAGCACCCACCAGTGTGAAGCGTTTCAGCGGCAGCGTCACCGACCGGCTGTGTGGGCCGGGATCGATGATTATTGATATCTCGTAATCCTCCATGGCCGTATAAAGGTATTCTTCAACGCGCGAATCAAGGCGATGTATTTCGTCGATAAACAGTATATCACCGTGCTGCAGGTTTGTCAGTATGCCAACAAGGTCTTTTGGTTTTGCGAGAGTGGGGCCGCTGGTGGCGCGAATCTCGCATCCCATCTCGTGCGATAATATGTAGGCCAGGGTGGTTTTTCCGAGACCGGGCGGGCCGCTCAGCAGAGCGTGGTCAAGGCTTTCCGAGCGGTTTAATGCACCCGTTATCCACGTGTTTAAATTTTTTACAACAGCCTCCTGGCCTACGAAATCACCGAAGTTCGCAGGCCTTACCGATGGCTCTGCAAATCGGTCGTCGCCCTGAGGGTAACCGGAGTATATCGATTCTTCTGTCATTTTGGAGTGTGCCCGTGCTCAGATTTCATTCGTGACCTGCGCCGCCTGCAACAAACATAATATAATGTAAAATGTTCAGAAAGTCAAAAAAGGGATGTCCCGAGGAATTTGCGCTGTAACGTTTTTTGCGTATCCCGGAACGCAGATTGTTCCGAGATTATCCCTGTTTCCAGAGATTGCCGGGCGCAAATTCCTTTATTTTTCCTTTTTTTTGTTTTTTTGTTTTTTTTGGGGGCTGCCCCCGTTAAGTACGCGTTTATCAACATTATAAGGCCGATTTGCCCATTCAAAACACCGCTTAGACGCGATTTTTTAGGCCAAAAACCACTTCTAAGCAAAAAGCTCATTAAGTTCACCACAGCATCTCGGGCGTTTTTTAAAGACAGAAGTGTTTATCCCAAATTGCCGTTTTCACTTGAAAATGTCACCCCAAGCTTTTAAAATAAAGCGATGTTTTTTTGCTTCGTCCCAGTGTTATTTTTGGAGCGTATGCGGTAAACATAAACATGCCAAAAGCAAAACGGTATTTTGAGGCGGGACTACATTATCACTTGACCCAACGATGTCATGGACGTGATTTTCTGCTGAAGTTTGCTTGCGACCGCAACATGTATAGACGCATGTTGTGCAAACTGTCTAAAGCTCATCACACGCCAATGCTGGGATATTGTTTTACTTCCAATCATGTGCACCTTTTGGTCACGGCTCCTGGTAAGGGCGGAATCAGTAAGTTTATGGACGCTCTGGCCGGCGATTTCGCCCAATACTACAACCTTAGGAAAGGGCGTAGCGGTGCATTCTGGGGTGGACGGTTTCATGCGACGGCGATTGAGGGAGGAGAACATCTGTGGCACTGCATTACCTATATTGATATGAATATGGTCCGGGCCGGAGTCGTTAATCACCCACGGGATTGGAAATGGTGTAGTTATGGTGAACTTGTAGGAGAACGCAAACGCTATCGTCTAATCGATCGTGACCATTTTTCGTTGGCAACGGGGTTGCATCCGGATAGCGGGGATTTTAAATCGATGTATCAGTCTCTGATTCAAGATCAACTGTTAGCCGATCGATGTCGCAGGCAACCCTGGTGGAGCGAAAGCCTGGCAGTCGGCAGTGAGCAATATATAAAACAGGTAAGAGGAAAAGTACGAAGCAGGATGCGACTGGAATCTGACCAGCTAGAGGGTTCTTACAAGTCCGCGTGGATTCTTCGTGAGGTGCCAGCGAGTTATAATGCTTAGAACGATTTTTGGGGGTCGAAAATCGCTTCTAAGCAGCATTTCAAGTCCATATAGCAAGGTTAACTCAAAGTAAAGAAAAGGGTTATCGAGGGCCGCCCCCAAAGAAAAGAAAAAAGGGTTATCGAGGGCCGCCCCCAACCACCCCCACAAAGAATTGAGAACAAACGGATGATGAAAATGGGGCGGTCTTGATGACGAGATATAAGCAGGGGCGGAAGTTTTACCGCTTTCATTTGACCGGGGGGGGGG
>PWZK01000301.1 GCA_003567495.1 Candidatus Brocadiaceae bacterium | reverse complement strand
GCAAACGACATCATTATTTCACATTATTCGTAAATTGCCGTCTCGCCGTTGCTGTTATACTAAAACTTTTTCACGTCGTTTGAAAAAGTTTTATTGTCGATGTTGCGATATTAAGCGCCTATTTTGATTGGGCCGTGCCGCAGTTGGTTTAATCGGGAAAACAGAAAGGGAAAAATAAATTGAGAGCTTTATATCAAACCGTATTGTTTGCTGCATTTTTATTAATTGCCTGTGGGTGCGGCTATACTACGGATAGCCTCATACGCGACGACATAAACAGCGTTTACGTCGGCTATTTTGAAAACGAGGGATGGATACACGGTTTGGAAGTTGACCTGAGACGTGCTCTGGAAAGAGAAGTGAGGCTCCATACCGGTATGCGTCTTGCCGACAGAGAGGGGGCCGACAGTTTGATCGAGGGTGAACTTCGGGATTATTCGGTAAGTTCGATAACGCGTTCTGCGGAAGACGAAACTTTGATGAAACGTGTGGATGTTGAACTAACCTATCGTTGGACGGACGGGTTGAGCGGCCGAGAACTCATACCGCCCGCTGATCTGAGCAAGAGCGTGCTGCTGGCCGTGGGCTTGCAGGAAAAAGAAGCGGAGAGAGTGTTTCGTGATGTAGCCAGGGAGATAGTGCATGGGCTTGAGAGGAACTGGTAGGCGCTTAATGTCGCAACACTAACAACAAAGAGCGAGTAAAAAGTGACAGAAAACAAAAAAAACACCGACAATGATCGCAGAAAACGGGCGCCGGGCTCCGGCGGGCCGCAGCCGCCGAAGATAAGGCGACAATTTCTTGTCTGGATGATAATAATAGCCAGCGTCATGGTTGTTCTCATGATGTTCAGGCAGACAGGGGAACCGAGGGTGCGGAATGTGGATCTTATCGTGCTGGAGCGGCATCTTGAGGCCGGCAATGTAGTGTCGATGGAGATAAAAGATTGGCAGATAACCGCCGTGCTCGCCCCCGGGGTGATGGAGGGGTATGAAAAACTTAAAACGAGCGTCAGCCCGGGTTACTGGGAAGACAAACTTGATGAGTGGAAACAGCACCTTCCGCAGGATCGTGAAGAAAAGGTGCTGCATGTCGATGAGGCGTCAAGGTGGCCCATGATACTGGCGAACGTGCTGCCGATACTCATTCTTCTGCTTGTCCTGATGTATTTTTTTCACCGTCAGATGCGTGCGGCCGGCGGGGGGGCGGGAAATTTTCCGTTTTCCAAAAGCAAGGTTCAGGCGAATACAAAGGAAAAACCGAAGGTCACCTTTTCCGATGTGGCCGGCATCGACGAGGCGAAAGAGGAGCTTCAGGAGACGGTGGAATTTTTAAAAAACCCCGACCGGTTCAGGAAGATCGGCGGCAGGACTCCGCGCGGAGTATTGCTGGTGGGCCATCCCGGCACCGGAAAAACCTTGCTTTCTAAAGCCGTGGCTGGAGAGGCCGGAGGGCCGTTTTTCAGTCTGTCCGGCTCCGATTTTGTGGAGTTGTTCGTCGGCGTCGGTGCGTCCCGCGCACGCGATCTGTTTTCCAAGGCAAAGGAAAACCAGCCATGCATTATTTTCCTGGATGAAATAGATGCCGTGGGGCGCAAACGGGGCGCCGGGCTGGGTGGCGGGCACGATGAGAGGGAGCAGACTCTGAATGCTATCCTCAGTGAGATGGACGGATTTGAGCGGCAGGATGGCATAATTGTCATCGCCGCCACAAACCGGCCGGATGTGCTTGACCCGGCACTGCTGCGTCCCGGGCGTTTTGACAGGCAGATAGTGGTCGATTTGCCAGATCTGAAGGGCAGGGAGGCTATTCTGAAGGTGCATTCTGCTCGTGTTCGGCTTGTTGAAGACGTTGATCTCGGTCTGATAGCGCGTGGTACGCCGGGTTTCAGCGGTGCCGACCTGGAAGCTCTGATAAATGAAGGGGCTCTGATTGCCGGCGGGAAAGGCAGAGAAAAAGTGGAGCAACACGATCTTGAAGAGGCCAGGGATAAAGTTCGATTCGGGCGACAGAAAAAAAGCAGGGTGATGAGCGACGAGGATCGGAGGATGACCGCGTATCACGAGGCCGGACATGCGCTAATAGCGCTCCTTAATCCCGACGTCGAGCCGCTGCATAAGGTCAGCATTATCCCGCGCGGTATGGCGCTGGGAATGACGATGATTCTGCCGGAAAGGGACAGATACGGCATGCGCCGGCGGGAATGCCTCGGGACTCTTCAGCTTCAGATGGCCGGCCGGGTGGCTGAGTCTATCTTCTGCGATGATATATCTTCCGGTGCGAAAGATGATATAGAGCAGGCCACAAAACTGGCGCGGAAAATGGTCACTCAGTGGGGCATGAGCGAAAAAATCGGTGCTGTAAGCTACTCGGACGAAGAAGAGCATGTTTTTCTCGGCAGCGAGATTTCGCGACAGAAAAAGCATGGCGAGAAAATTTCCCAGCAGATCGACGAAGAAGTGCGCAGTTTTCTGCACAATGCTCACGAAGCTGCAAAGGACGTCATTGAAAAACACACCGACGAAGTAAAACACATAGGCGAAGCGCTGCTCAAACTGGAAACGCTTGATGAGGATGACGTCAAACAAATCGTAGATGGCAAAAGCGCCGGAGACCTGTTTAAAGAAAGAGAGGCTCGCAGGGCCGATGCCAAAAAAAGGAGAAAATCCGCCGATGCCGACCAGAAGAAGAAGGAAGAAGCGGAAAAAAATAAAGAAGAAGACCCTGAGGCCGGCACCGCACCCGCCCCGGCCGGAAGCCCTGCATGAAGATTTAGTTGAAAAGCTATATACCTTGATTCAGTCTTCCTCATAGCACAGCAAATCTGCAATCCCCGGATCATTCAGCCGCTCTTCGATGTTTGCATCAAACGCATCGGCAATCGGTTTGAATACTTCAGGGTTGTTGTGCTGAACTTCCAGTGCCGCCCGGCGAACCGTTTCAAAGCCTTTGCGTGTCATTTTTCCAAGCGGTCGGCGTGCCGGTCCCGCCGACATGCCCAGCAGGTTCATAAGAGTCTTAACGGGCAGCGGGTTGCGTGCCTTACACAGTCTTTTGCCCGACGCGCTTTCCTCTTCGGTCTTTACCGTGACTATTTCAAACAGGGGCTTGAGCGCTTCATTCCATTTTCTGCCCTTCTCGACGTCGCCCTCCAGTATGGCTTCCGTCATCTGCTGTATTGCGGCGGGGGCGACGTTTGACATCACGCTTATTGCGCCGCAGGCGCTTATTTCTTCGTCTGTCATCATCTCGAAGGTCATGTCGTCATCTCCGCTGAGTATCCTCAGCGCCGCCCCGGCGCAACGGCGCGTGCGGCGTATGTTGAAAATATCACCGCTTGCCTCTTTAACGGTTCTGACGTTCCTGTATTTCTCGCTCAGTATGGCAAGGTCTTCAGGCAGTAGCTGAGTGCCGCTGCGCCCCGGTATAACGTAAGGGATTATTTCCAGTTTTGGAAACTTTTCCGCTATCGGGCCTATGTATTCGCGTCTTATTTCCAGGGAGCTCGGACCGTTATAGTAGGGTTCTACCAGGAGAACCGACTCGATCCCGGCCTCTGCAGCATGACGCGTGCTTTCTATTGCTTCTTCCGTGCAATTGGAACCGGTTCCCGCTATTGTGGTAAAACGATTTCTGCCAAATTCATGAACCTTTTCGATAACCTGCGAATGCTCATCCCAGTTCAGAGTTGGACTTTCGCCAGTGGTGCCCATGGCAAGAACCCCGCTTACGCCTGCGGCGGCCTGAAAATCGACCAGCCTGTGGAGCATTCCATAATCGATTTCGCGCGCCATTGTGTTTTTCATGGGCGTTATCAACGCCGTATAGCAACCTTGAAACATGGTATAATCTCCAATTGCGGTTCTGTGTGAAAGATGCAGCTGCATGCGCGTCCGGCCCGCCCGGCAATTTTACCCCCGCATTTATACTTCCAGCGTAAACCAGTTTACAAAATTAAAAAGACTAAAGCAAATTACTCGGCTGAACAGTCGGCAGGACGATTAAGGGGGCTGGTGATATCATTGAATCGGTGGGCGAGAAATTCGGCGCTTGCCTTCTGAGCGTCTACACCACTGAAAACGCGTGAAATGTCCGGGCTAACCGGCAGAAAGAAGAAAATCTTTTTCTCCCTTTTCCATGAATTTTATCTGCGAAAAGACTGAAAAGCCCGGCGTGCTTGTGATCGGGTACGGCAACCCCCTGCGCGGGGACGACGGGGTGGGCCAGAGGGTGGTGGACGAGCTTGAAAAGGGAGGGCTTGACGGGATAAACTGCGAGTTGTGTCGTTTTGCGCAGCTCCTGCCGGAACATGCGGCCCTTGTGGCGCGTTTTGATCCGGTTTTTTTTGTCGATGCTTCTCGCGTGGATCCACCGGGCAGTGTGGTTGTAAGTGAGGTTTTCGGGAGGTTCGAGAAGGGCGGGGCGAGTCACGTCAGGAGTCCTGAGGGAGTTTTGAATGAGGCTAAGGCGCTGTATGGTGCTGAGTGCCGTGCCTACGTTTGCAGGATCGGTGGCCGGGACTTTCGGCTCACTGAAAGCTTGTCGCCGGAGGTTCGGAGCTCGGTTGGACGGGCTGCCGCGGAGATTAAAAAAAAAGCATATGAAATTATCCGAAAAAAACTGAGGAGATAAAAAAATGAAGGCTTCTACGCTTCTGATCGGCCTGGGCAAGGGCGGCAGCGCCCTCTTGCCCTATCTGCTTGCCAAAGAAGAATTCGACCTTGTTGCCGTTTGTGATTCCAATCCTGACGCGGTGGGTGTGGCTATTGCCCAGCGCTGCGGGCTTGCTTACTACCAAAACAGCGTTGAGGCCGTCCGCGACCTTCGTCCCGAATTGGCGATTGATGCCACAGGTGACCCTTCCCTTGCCGGGACGCTGTATGAGGAGCGGCCTGCAGGCACGTCTGTCGTTACCGGCGAAGCCTCCCAGCTACTCTGGGAACTGCTGGCCTCATACGAGGCTCAGCGCCGCTGGGAAACTCGTTTTAATCGGGTTCTTGACGACATGCACAGCGCCATGGTGGTGGTGCAGGATGGAAAGATAAAGTTTTGCAACCGTTCTTTTTTTAATCTGCTCGGGTTTCCCAAATCTGAAATTCTCGGCCATCCTTTCGGCAAGATTCTCCATGAAGAGATACGAGAGCGGGATTTGCCTTTCTGTGATGACAGGTACAATTCCGGCAGGAATTATTCCGAGGAAACCGATACGAAGATAGTAAATTCCGATGGTGAAGTCCATGAGGTCCAGATCCGTTCGAGGCGGTCAGATTGGGAAGGAAGCCCCGCTAACCTGATCGTCCTGAACGATGTAACGGAGTTGAGAAGGCTCCAGCGTGAACGCGAACAGTTTTTCCGCTATATGGTGCACGAACTGCGGGCGCCCCTTTCATCGCTTTTGTCCACTGTATCGGTGTTTCAAAATATGGAAATGAACGAAAACCCTGAGCGGGTGGAAAAATTGCTCGGAATAGTGAGAAGGT
>PWZK01000319.1 GCA_003567495.1 Candidatus Brocadiaceae bacterium | reverse complement strand
TCGGCCCGCGTAAAAACCAGGCAGACGCCGTCAGAACACTGCAACTGCTTGGCAAAAAGCCCGGGGGGAATTACGGCGTCGTTTTCGCCGGCGGCGGAGATAAAAAATATATCGCCAGGATGCGGAAAACCGCAGCCGAACTCTCCGTAGCCGATAAAGTTCTTATGCCCGGATATATCGATAATATCCGGGGGCTACTGGAGACCGCCAATTATTTCCTCTTCACAAGCGTGCGCGAAGGGCTGCCGCGCGCGGTAATCGAGGCAATGCTGGCCGGCCTCCCGGTTTTCAGCTACCCGCTGCCCGGGCTTAAAGAAATTTACGGCGAGTATCATCCGATGTTCGTAGCCGAAAAGGCAACGCCCGAATCACTGAGCGTCACCGTGGCGACCACTCTCGCCGATGAAAAACTTCCGCAGGCCGCAGAAGTCCTGCGGGAAAGGGCAATGGCACGGTTCTCGGAAGATAAACACCTGAAAAGGTTTTTATCGATTTTAAGCGATTGATTGCGATTGACAACGTGGCGGAGTGCGGGATATAATTGGAGAAATTCCAAGGCGATTTGGAATTCAATATTTTTCAATCCGTTTTGCCCGGGATGGAAAGTTGTCTGACAGTTACCTTTGAATCGCCCTTTCGGGGCGCCGGGACGTGCGTTCGTTTTCTTTGTGATTATGTCGCCCCTTCAGGACTCATGTCGGTCGTTTACGTTTTCCTGTGACTGCGCTCACATCCTATCAGATGTTCGCTCCGCCACAGGCTATAACATATCGCGCTTTTAGCGCTTGCGCGTAAGTACTCAGTGAGCCACGCCGGAAGTAGCGCAGGCGTCCCCGCCTGCATTCGTTTTTAAGTAGCGCGCCGGACTCTCGTACGATGCAGGCGGGACGCCTGCGCTACAAAAGACAGCCTTATAGTAAACCAACGTGGTTCCCTGAGGACTTACGCTTGCGCTCGGTCGTTCTCTGGTCATTGGATATCGGATATTCATTCTTTTTACAAAGCAACAAAAAAGTGTTAGGTTGGACAAAGTTAAGCGCCTAAAAAGCGGGGTCCACATATACAAAACATGTCCGGATTCGTAAATAACATCTTTATAAGACTCCTGACGCCCGGCTTCGTGGTCTTGCTTTTCAGCGCCGCGTCCGGAACCGAAACGGCTGCGGCCCGGGATGCAGAGCGGCCTTTACCTACGAAATCCGGCTTTTCATTGAGCCTCGGCCATATATACGATCCGAATCCCGAGCGCGACCAGTTTGCAATGCTCACCGGTTTTGTCACGATGGATCACGACCGTGCCGCTTTCTTCTTAACCCCGGATTTTCTGCGTTTCAAGCTCGAGGCCTCGGCCGGGTACGGCAGGAGATCGCCTTGGCGCACCATGGCTTCGGTCAACATGCTCACGCTCTGCTATATCGACCGTTTGGCTACTAATACGGCGAGACCCTATATAGAGGGCGGGATAGGTGTTTTCTACACCGAAGAGCGCTGGGACGGACAGGGGCTGCATGTGATGCATAATCCGGTTGCCGGCGCCGGCGTGCATGTCTCGCCGCAAAACGGCGGCCGGACGTATCAGATCAGTATCAGGTTCTCGCACGCGTCAAACGGCGGCCTGCACAGGGATAATAAAGCGATGAACGCCGTTATGCTTTCGACCGGAATCATGTTCTGATGCATCATGGCGCGATTGAGGTTATAATATGCTAAGCAAGTGCAGCGTGGGAGTCTTTAATTAATGCCCATGGAGCGCCGTCGTGCCTTTTGCGTCCATCAGGTCCATCGCGTCCATGCCGCAGGCAGGAATCTATAATATTCCGGCTGCGGCAAGAAGAAACTTATGTGCTGCGGAAAGCGTTTCAGCGTTAATCTTTCTGGAGGTTCGAAACTATGGGAGCAGTAATAGCAGTTCTGATCGTAGTCGGCGTGGTTCTGGTAATCGGCGTTGTCCTTACTTACAACAAGCTGGTCACGCTCAGGAACCGGTTTAAAAATGCATTCGCGCAGATCGACGTGCAGCTCAAGCGCCGGTACGACCTGATTCCGAACCTTGTAGATACTGCAAAGGCCTACATCAAACACGAACGCGAGACCCTCGAAGCGGTCGTCAAAGCTCGCAATCAGGCCTCATCGGCGGAGCAGAAGGCCGCAGATAACCCCGACGACCCCGCTGCGATGAAGAATCTTCTGGACTCGGAGTCCCAGCTCGGCGGCGCGCTGGGGCGGCTCCTCGTAACCGTTGAAAGATACCCCGACCTGAAAGCCAACGAAAACATGGCACAGCTTTCCGAAGAACTTGCCTCGACCGAAAATAAAATAGCCTTCGCCAGGCAGGCCTACAACGACGCCGTAATGGCTTATAATACCAAGCGGGAGATGTTCCCGAGCAACATGGTGGCGGGAATGTTTAATTTCAAGGAAGCTGTTATGTTCGAAATCGAAGATGAAAAAGAACGCGACGCTGTTAAGGTGTCGTTTTAATATTTTGTTTATCGATTTGCAAAAAATTGAATATCCAACCACCAGGGAACGACCGAACGCAAGCGCTGAAAGCGCGGTATGTTATAGCCTATGGCGAAGCACAGGCCCCGAACGGGGCCGAAGCGAAGCCATAGGGCAGAGAAACGCACACGCAAGTGAAGTCCTGTAGGGACGACATAATCGTGGAGAACGCGAGTGCACAGTTTTGGCCCGGCCCCCGTGCGAGGCGCGGCTGTGTATAAAAATGCAGGACGGACTGCTGAAGTGTTATAAAAAGAGAGGTATTATCATGGACTTTTTTGAAAGCCAGGATGTCGCACGTCGCAAGACCGGGCTGCTCATTTTTTACTATGCCCTTGCTGCGGTGCTGATTATTCTCGCCGTATATGCCGTAGCCACGCTGACATTTACGGATTTCCCGGCGGTCGGACCGGAAGCGGAACATGTTCCCTTCTGGGACTGGAGCCGGCTGCTGGTGGTCGGCGCCCTGGTCATACTACTGGTGCTATCGGGTTCATTCTATAAAACCAGGCAGCTCTCCGCCGGCGGGAAGGCGGTCGCAAGGCTGCTGGGTGGCAGGCCCGTCAGCCGCGACACCGGGGACCCGGACGAGCGCAGACTCCTTAACATCGTGGAAGAAATATCCATAGCCTCGGGCGTACAGGTGCCGGAAGTCTTCATACTTGAGCGGGAAAGTGGTATTAACGCATTTGCCGCCGGGTTCTCCCAGGACGACGCCGCCGTGGCGGTGACAAAAGGCTGTCTTGAGTCCCTGTCGCGCGATGAGCTGCAGGGCGTAGTTGCACACGAGTTCAGCCACATACTTAACGGCGACATGCGGCTTAACATCAGGCTCATGGGCGTGTTGTTCGGCATAATGTGCCTGACCTTCATAGGGCTGACTATCTTTCGGATGTCGCTCTACTCGTCGCTGGCATCGGGACGCCGCCCCGTTTCAAGGTCGAGATCGCGCGGTTCCAGCTCGGATCGCGGCGGCGGCCGCATCGCGATCATCCTGTTCGGAATAGCGCTGATTATCATCGGCTCGATTGGAGTATTCTTCGGGAAGCTGATAAAAAGCGCAATATCCCGCCAGAGGGAATATCTTTCCGACGCAGCGGCCGTCCAATTCACGCGGAATCCCGCGGGCATCGCCGGTGCGCTGAAGAAAATCGGCGGTCTGAAAAACGGATCAAGAGTGAAAGACCAGCATGCGAACGAAGCAAGCCATCTTTTCTTTGCCAACGGGCTTTCCGGCTCTTTTTCAAACCTCATGGCCACCCACCCGCCCCTGGTCGAACGGATAAGGAGAATCGACCCGGCGGCGGCGACCGGGATAGAGGAGGAGCCCGCCCAAAAACGGTCCGGCTCGAAAGCATCCACCGTGTCTGGGTTTGCCGTGGGCGCCGGCGCGGCGGCGGATAACGTAGATATGAGCCCTCAGCAGGTGGTGTCAAGCGTCGGCACTGCGCGCCCGGAACATCTCAGTTATGCCTCGGAGGTGCTCCACAAAATCCCGTCCTCACTGCGGCTGGCGGCGCACAAAACTTCGGGCGCAGAGGCTGTCATTTATGCGCTTCTTCTCAGTAAAGACCGCGCGGCGCGGGAAAAACAGGTCAAACGGATCAACGAACATGCAGACGGTGAAGTGGCACGCCAGACTATAAATATGGCAGACGAGGTTCAGAACCTGCCGGTTGAATACCGGATTCCTCTGCTTGACATGGCGATACCGACGCTTCGGGATATCCCGCATGAAGCTTACGAGATTTTTATCGCAAATATCCGGCAAATGGTGGCCGCAGACGGCAAAATAGCTCTGTTTGAATATGCGGTGCAGAAAATGATTCTGTGTCACCTGAAACCAGCTTTCAGCAAGCCCAGGCCGCCCCAGGTGCGCTATCACAGCCTTAAACCACTGACGGAGGAATGCCGCATGCTGCTTTCCTGTCTTGCGCACTACGGGGTGGACGACGAAGCTAAAAAGACCGATGCGTTTAACGGAGCATTTTCCAGGCTGAAAACAGGAGCGAAACCTGAGTTCATCCCACGGGCTCAGCTGAGGCTGAAAGCACTCGACGCGGCACTGGACAAACTCGAGAAAGCAGCGCCCAAGCTGAAGAAACAGATTCTGGACGCAAGCGTCTTCTGCGTGCTGGCAGACGGATGGATTACGGTAAAACAGGCCGAGCTGCTACGCATAATCGCCGACACTATAGGATGCCCGATCCCACCTATGCTGCCCGGAAAGGCCTAACCCGGACAAGCCGGAATCTGGAATGAGGGGACTATATGAATTCACGAGAACGCGTATTTACAGCTCTCGATTTTTGCGAGCCGGACCGCGTCCCCAGAGACTTCTGGGGCTCTCCCGGATTCTATGCTTCTTTGAAAAGAAAAGAGGGACTGAACAAAGAGGATTTTTTGGATGCCAATGATATAGATTTGCGTTATATTGACGGCCCCCGCTATATCGGTCCGCCCCTGGAGTCCGGGATGGAGGATGTCGATCTGGACATCTGGCATGTCCCGCGGCGCAAGGTCCGGGTGAAAACGGCCGGAGGCGGGGAAGAATCATATTCCGAAGTCGCCAACCACCCTCTTGCCGACGCTTCCGGTGTTGAAGACGTAACCAACTATCCACACTGGCCGTCCCCGGATTGGTTTGATTACACATGCATACGCAGCCAATGTGAGGCGCTGCGCAATCGCGGGCGGGTAGTCGTATTTATGGGCGATCGGCTCAATCGCATAGCGCAGCTTAAACCGGCCATGTATTTGCGCGGAATAGAACGGATATTTCTGGATCTTGCCGCTTCGCCCGATATCGCCTCGGCTATATTTTTTCGCATTCATGAATTTTACAGAGAATACCTGATGCGCATTTTGGAAGCAGCGGGTGGCGGCATCGATATTGTGCTTACCGGGGATGATTTTGGCACTCAAAACGGACTCTTGCTTTCGCCGGCCATGTGGCACGGGTTTCTCTCGGAGGGCTTC
>PWZK01000249.1 GCA_003567495.1 Candidatus Brocadiaceae bacterium | reverse complement strand
TTTTCTCGAACTCGTAGCGGGCCGTCTCAAAAATCTCTGTCAGCTTTTCATTGTCAGCTCGCAGTTCGGCGTTTTCTTTGCGCAGGTTTTGGTTTTCCACTCGCAGCTCTTCATAGGACGGTGGCTGATAGTCGGTCATTTTTTTGTTCGCAGCGGGCGTTTGCTGGTTACAGCGCAAATTCCTCAACTTGCACATTTTTTGACAAAGCCTTAAAATAGAAGTGCGCTTGATAATGTTCAGTGAAATAATTTGTTGTCGATGTGTGAAAACAATTCATCAAGTGTACTTTTGAATTTATTTGGAACTTGTGATTTTGGATTTGTAATTTTCTCGGCGCCTGTGCAGTAACGCGCCGACAAAACGCGTAGGGCTTTTGAGCGCCTGACGCCAACTTTTCATTTGCGGACGACAATATGGCCAAAGAGCTGGCGGTTCATTACGGGGCGATGGGTTATCTGGACTATTTCAAAGCGACTGACATCATGGTGGCCGCAGGGGACCCCGTCGTTATTCGCACCCCCCGGGGAGTGGAATGGGGGGTGGTAGTCGCTCGCGTAAATGTTGACGATACAAAGTCCAAAGGTGAGGTATTAAGAAAGGCCTCTTTAAAAGACCGGGAAACCCTCAGGGTAATCAGTGAAGAAAACGAGAAAGAAGAATTCGCAACCTGCCGAAGGCTGATATCTGAGCTCGACCTGCCGATGAAACTTATAAAGGTAGAACATCTGTTCGGCGGGCATAAAATAATTTTCTTTTTCTCTTCCGAAAACAGAGTGGATTTCCGCCGGCTTGTCAAACAGCTTGCCCAGATATATAAAACACGCATAGAGATGCGGCAGATAGGCGTGCGCGACGAAGCGCGGCTTCTGGGCGAGTATGGCCCATGCGGAAGGAAATTATGTTGCCATACATTCCTGAACGCATTGAAACCGGTATCTGTGAAAGCTGCCAAAAGCCAGAAATCAACCCTGGACCCCGGAAAGATCAGCGGATGCTGCGGGCGTTTGAAGTGCTGCCTGAAATTCGAGGAAAAAACCTATGCCGAACTTCGTAAAAAACTGCCCAGGCCCGGCAGGAAAGTGCAGACACCGGACGGACCCGGAACCGTTATAGGATCCGAAATTATAGCTCAACAAGTAACAGTCCGGTTTCCGGACAAAACCGAATCAAAATACTCAGCCTGCGCGCTGAAAAGAAAACCGGGCGATCGCTGCTCAGGCAAAGGCGGCTAGTGGTTAATTGCGTAATTAAGGATAACATTAAAACGCATGAAGTTTAGTAGATTGGCAGAACTAAGCACCAGCCCGCATATTTCATAAACCAACGACAGGCGTCAATATAAAGGCTTGAAATTGGAGGTTTTTATGGGTGAAATAGATGTCATTTTTGAAACTTGTAAAAACTGTGGCCGGCCCGCTTCAGCGTCGCATGATGCCTGCCCGAAACGAAAACTGGCCATACTGACATGTATGGATATACGTATTGATCCTTACAAAATGCTCGGTCTGCAGGCGGGTGAAGCGCACATCATTCGCAACGCAGGAGCAATCGTCACCGACGACGTCATCCGCTCGCTTGTCCTGTCCCAACGAGCGATGGGCACGCGTGAGCTTATGATACTGGCCCACACTGAGTGCGGGCTTCTAGGGCTAGATGAGAAAGAATTAACCGCCAGGCTGCAGCGCGAGACGGGGCTTCTCCCGGCCGCTCCCGTTTCTTTTCTTCCTTTCACAGACCTTTACGAATGCGTGCAGCGGCAGATTAATGCGGTAAGAAATCACCCATGGCTCCGGGACATAGACGTGCGCGGATTTATTTACGACGTAAAGACCGGCCGGATTACCGAGGTCGACCACGCTTTGCTTTTCGAAGAAAGTAGTTGATAACTCCGGGACATCTTTACCATACTGAGAGCTCTGTTAAGGTGGAACTATGAAAGAAGCATCTTTTTACGTGAGCACCGAAGTGGGCGGAGATGTAAGCTGTTTTCTGTGTTCGCACGGGTGCCTTGTACCCGATGGAGGACGCGGCTTTTGCAAGGTGCGTGAAAACAGAGGTGGCAGGCTGTACTCACTGGTATATGGCAGGCTCACGAACGTAAGCGTTGATGTTATTGAGAAAAAACCACTCTACCATTTCCTCCCGGGCAGCACCTCGCTCTCAATATCCACTCCGGGCTGTAATTTCCAATGTCCGTGGTGTCAAAACTGGCGTATTTCGAAGATAGCCAATAGCGAGAAGTTCGACCAACACCCCTTTACCGAACCTGAACACGTAGTTAAACAGGCCCTTCTCCAGGGATGCCGCAGCATCAGCTACACATACAACGAGCCGACGATTTTCATGGAATACGCCCTGGAAACGGCGAAGCTTGCGCATGAAAAAGACCTGCTTAACGTCATGGTAACCAACGGCTATCAATCCCCTCAGGCGGTGGATGCCATGGCGGGATTCATAAATGCCGTAAACGTCGACCTGAAAGGTTTTAACGATTCATACTACCGGCGTTACTGCGGCGCTCGCCTCCAGCCCGTTCTCGACTCGATACGCAACATGCATGAAGCCGGCATACATGTGGAAATCACCACCCTGCTGGTGCCGGGATTGAATGATACGCGGGAGGAAATCCGAAATATCGCCCGATTCATTGCTTCAGTGTCTCCCGTCATACCCTGGCATGTATCGAGATTTCATCCCGACTACGAGGCCATGGATATCGAGTCAACGCCACCCGAATCCATCAAGAAAGCATTGAAAACGGGCCTTGAAGAGGGGCTTCGCCACGTCTATGCAGGCAACATAAACATGCCTGAATTCCACGACACCCGATGCGCCGAATGCGGCGGGGTCGTGATAGAGCGAGGGCCATCGGGCGCCGCCGAGAGCTACCCCCGCGAGAATCGCTGCCCCGCCTGTAAAGCAACGCTGCAGGGCTTTGTAACTGGATAAGCACTTTCAGTAAGAAGCGACCAAGCAGAAAATTATTTGAAAAATTGAAACTCCAGCAACAAAAACTGTTCTATATTTTTCGCCTTGCAGCTTTGATTTTTCTGCTGACTGGCCTTCTTTTCAGCAGCCTGCTGTTGAATATTGAGCAGATACAGTCGGACATCGCTTTTCGCATAAACCTGCTGCTCAGCGGTGTTCTGCCCCTTTTGACCGGCACGTATCTGATATTTATGGTATTTTGTCCAGACTCATGGTCAAAATATCTCTCAGGTAAAGCTGTTCTTATGGCTACTTCGGGATGCGGATTTATCTTTTTTCACGCGACGGTAAGCTTCACCGAAATTTTTCTGGCAACGCCTGCGGTAATGTCCGGGATTGTGGGCGAATTAGGCAAATTGGCCGGAGTGGGCCTGCTTACAGTTGCTTTCGGCCTGTGGATTGTGGAGCAGCGGGACAAAGAGCGCATGTTGCAGGATAGCCGAAACCGCTACCGCGGCCTTGTCGAATCGCAACAGGACATGATTGTCGTGGCTGACTCCGAAAACAGACTGAGATTTGCCAACGATGCATACTGCAGGGCATTCGGCGGGAAAAGGCGCAAGCTTGAAGGCGGCACATTCGAGCCGGACGTGCACGAAGACGATGTTGAAAACACGCGTGAGAACTCTCATAAGCTCAAAACCCCCCCTTATCGAGTCTCGTTCGAGCAAAGGCTATTGACCGAGAAAGGCTGGAGATGGATAGAATGGGCAAAGAGCGCCGTGTTGGATGAAAATGGCAAGATTACGGAATTTCAGGGCATTGGCAGAGATATCACCGAACAAAAACTGGCCAGGCAGGATTTGCACAAGGCAAAAGAACGACTTCAGGCAGTTATTTCAAACAGTCCGCTCTTGATCTGCGAATGCGACCTTCAGGGACGTTACGCGCTGGTGAACCCCGCCATATCCGGGATGTTTTCCCTCTCGCCGGACGACATGATCGGCAGGTCCATCAGAGAATTTTTACCTCCTGAAACTGCAAAAACGTTTGAAGAACGAATCAAACAGATCCGGACGACGCAAAGATCTATTGAAGTAGAAGATACCTTAAAACTGGACGGTGATGAGCGTCTTTTCCGAACCACCCTTTTCCCCCTGTTTGACGTGAACGGTAAAGTTAACGCCGTTGGCGCCATCGGAAACGACATCACAAATTACAGAAAAATGTCAAGGGATCTGAGAAGATCCGAGAAACTGGCCGCGCTCGGAGAGCTGGTGGCGGGCGTGGCACATGAGATAAAAAACCCGCTGAACACGATGATGGGATTTGCAGACCTGCTGCTGAGCAGGGAAGACGGGATAACCGAAGATGTAAAAGGCGACATTAAGAGAATTTACAATTCCTCTCAACAAATAAATAACATCACAGACGGCCTGTTGAGTTTTTCGCGGAAAGGAAAAACAAAAAAGCGTCCAATTGACATCAACAAGCTATTAAGAGATACTTTAAAGCTGAAAGAAAACCACCTGAAATCATGGAATATAAACGTGGAAAAGAAGCTGTCCCACGGCCTGCCGCCGGTTGAGGCATCTGAAGAACAGTTGGGACAGGTGTTTTTGAATCTTTTTAACAATGCGGAATATTTTATGCGGAGGCGGGGAAAAAGCGGGACGCTTACAGTCTGCACGTCTCAGGTGGAGAATAACGCAGAAATCAAAATTCTCGATTCCGGGCCCGGTGTCCCCGAAAATGCATTGGACAAACTTTTTTCGCCCTTTTTCACAACCAAACCCGAGGGAGAAGGAACCGGCCTGGGCTTGTCGGTAAGTTACGGGATCGTAAAAGAACACGGCGGGAGATTGGATGCCAAAAACAGAAAAGAAGGCGGAGCGGCTTTCACTATACTTTTACCGTTGACAAACTGAGGAGAAAATTTCTTTATGAACGATGCAACCGGTACCGGGAAAATAGTTCGTGCAAAAATCAAGGAGGAACAAATTCTTATCGTAGACGACGAAACAGATGCCCTTGAGTATATGCAACGATCCCTGGCATATTATGGATTCAATAACGTGCAGGTGGCGACAATTGCGGAAGAGGCGCTGGAGATCCTGTGCGAAGATGATATAGCACTCGCATTGATAGACCTGCGTATGCCGGGCAAAGGCGGCCTCTGGCTTCTTAGAAAGATCCGTGAGCTTCAAACATATACCGCAGCCGTGGTCGTTTCGGCCAGCCGGGAGTTCCAAGATGTAAAAGAAGCTCTTAACTGTGATGCAGACAGCTATTTAAATAAGCCGATCCGAAAAGAAGAACTCTGCCGCACTACAACAACAGTTCTGGAAAAGAGACATTTAACGCTTTCGAATCAGAGATTCCAAAAAAAACTTGAGTCCGCTTTCTGGGATCAAGAAAACACGGGCGGGCATATTTCATAACCGATGTGTTTCCTGAAAATCATCCCGGGCTGAAAGACACTTGAAGACGAAAGAGAAAAAATGTCAGATAGCCGTGCGTTTTTCTTTCACGCATATGTTCCAAAAGCGATAAAGCCACCCCCCCCTGGCC
>PWZK01000121.1 GCA_003567495.1 Candidatus Brocadiaceae bacterium | reverse complement strand
AGCTGTTACTTTAGCATTTTCCCCAAGATTCAGCGGATGGCGAAATCTTGTTTTTACCTCCGCCGTTAAAGCCGTCCGGCCGCAGGCAAACAGGCAATTGCACATGGCGCCGTCCAGAATCGATGTAATGATACCCCCATGCACCATGCCCGTGTAGCCCTGAAAAACATCGGAACAACTGAACGTGGCCTCAACGCTGCCGTTTATCGTTTCAGAAAAATCCACGCGCAGTCCGCTTTCATTTTCTGGGCCGCAAACGATACATCCTGGATGAACGCGTTGGCGGGTATCAGACAGAACTTTTCCAGCCATTTTTTCTGCCACAATCGGGGCCTCCTTCAGTGATCACAGATATTGTCACCTGTTTGGAGATTACCTTTCAGGTAATCCGTAACAACCTTCTCCGGCTCTGTAGCGGATGGAGCACCGACCACTACATCAATCCCATTTTGATCGAAAAGACGCTGTGCCCGCATCCCGATACCTCCGGCAATGATTACATCGACACCCTGTTCATGCAGCCATTGCGGGAGCACCCCCGGTGCATGGCCGGGCGGTGTCGCGTCTTTTCTGCTCTCGACTACGCTGCCATCCTCATCAACTTCAAAGATGGCGAACTGATCACAATGACCGAAATGCAGACTGAGCTGTCCCTGCGCCAACGGAATCGCTACTTTCATTTTTCTGCCTCCTAAAAACTGAACTTATTTTCCTTCTCCTGCTAACATGGACGAAATCGCTTCGTTAAAACTTTTCACGACGCTGCTGTCTTTGTGCCTGGCTCTGCTTTTGTTCTGTACCCTGTTTTGCCATATATTTCTCTCATCTTGAGCAGTATAGAAAACCAAATTCAACCCAATTCATATATAATTTCACGCCACATGGTTTTTATATTTTCAGCTATCGCCCCGCTCGTATATTCAGTCAGTGTGGCTTTCATTATCTGGGCCTTTGTGAAGGCCTCATCATAAGGAATCCGGCCAACCACCTTCAGCCCGTTTTCCCGGGCTTCCGATTCGATCATGTCGCTCACCTCCGGATTGATGTCCGCTTTGTTGATACAGATCAGCGTTTTAATCCCAAAATTAGCGGTCAGCCGGGCAACCCGCTCCAGGTCATGCCGGCCCGAAAGCGTCGGTTCCGTTACGATAAGCACAAGATCCGCACCGACGATCGAAGCTATAACCGGGCATCCGGTTCCCGGCGAACCGTCACAGAGAAGCATATCTTTGCTTTCCTTTTCCGCGAGTTCCTTAGCCTTTTTACGTATAAGTGTCACGAGCTTGCCGCTGTTCTCTTCGGCAATGCCGAGCCGGGCATGCACCATCGGGCCGAAACGCGTATCGGAAACGAACCATTTACCGTTGATGGCCGGCTCAAACGAAATCGCATCCGCCGGGCAAAACTCAACGCAGACCCTGCATCCCTCGCACGATATGGGGTCCACCGCATATGTCTTCCCCACCCCTTCATTGGCGGGACCGTCGAGCGTTATAGCGTCGAACCGGCACATCTCGGCGCATTTTCCGCAGGCGGTGCACCTGTCGGGAATAACAGCAGCTTCCCGTCCGCCCGAAAAATCCGATTCCTCCTTAATCGCAGGCCCCAGAACGAGATGCAGATCGGCCGCATCCACATCACAGTCGGCGATGACGGCCTTTGGAGCGAGCGAGGCAAATGCTGCGGCTATGCTCGTCTTACCGGTTCCGCCTTTTCCGCTTATGACAACCAGTTCTTTCATGTTTTATCCTCTCCATGGGATGTAGCTCATTTCTCATCGGTTTTCACCATGTTTTTTATCTTGTCATATAACTGCAGAAATTTTTTCTCATATTCCGGCAGCGCATCCACAATCATCTCCCCGCGGGAATAGGTCTCGGCAATCTTTCTGTCGTTCGGTATCTGAATGAGCACTTTGATATCTTCCTCCCGGCAGTAGCGCAGCACCTCCTCATCTCCGATATCACACCTGTTTATGGCCACGCCAAACGGGATTCTCAGCCGGCGCACCATCTCGACCGCCAGCACCAGGTCGTTCAGGCCGAAGGGGGTGGGTTCGGTGGCAAGCAGAACATAATCGGCATCCCTGATGGCTTCTATGACCGGACAGGACGTGCCGGGCGGAACATCCAGAATGTTCTTCTCATCTTCAACGATTCCTCTCTTTACATGCTTGATCAATGCCGGCGTCTGTATTGCCCCCGTGTCGAGAAGGCCATGGGCAAAATACATTCCGTTTGAATGTCCGGACTCCGCAGCCCCTATCTTGCGCTGCTTCTCGGAAATCGCCCCTTCGGGACATATCGCCATACATCCTCCGCAGGAATGGCAGAGCTGCTCGAACAGGAGCACTTTGCCCTTAACGCAGGTAATGGCGCCGTACTGACAGAGCTCTCCGCAGCGGCCGCAGCCGCTGCATGCTTCCTGATCGACTTCGGGCACGCCGACGGTAACATCCTCTGATTCTGTGATGTCGGGCTTCAGGAAAATATGCCCGTTCGGCTCTTCAGCATCACAATCAAGGTAACGAACATTATGGCCGCTGCGGGAGAGAGAGACCGCCAGGTTCGTAGCAATCGTGGTCTTACCCGTCCCGCCTTTGCCGCTTGCAACAGCGATTTTCATCGACATCTCCCCTGCGAATTAATGTTCATCCCAATTAAAACCTTCACACTTTATCCATCCCGACTCGGGCAGCATATCGAAATCAACCGGCTCACAGCCGTGCCAGCGGCCATCTTCGTTTATGCGCCACCTGGTATACAGATTCATCGGCGAAGCGGTTTTATCTATACGGAAGCCATCGGGATGATAGCCAGTATAAATATCGCTTACTCTATAAGTTTTTGTCATAGTGCTGCCCATAATATCTCATGTAAAAAGTTTCCGGCAAGAGGTATCCCGTGTCGCATGAGGATTTCATTGGCAGTGCAGCAAATACCGGATATCTGTATCCCGTCGGCTCCGGCCTGTTCAGCTTTTTCTACGACTTCCGGCATCTGCGAAGCGGCAACTATCATTTCCGACAACGTAGGTTCGTGGCCATGAACGATTACACGTGTTTTCTTATAAACTCCCCTATCTTCCTTGACCCATACCTCGGCCTCCACCGGCACCCTTACCGCCCATGCCAAAGTGGCTCGTAACGCTCGGCCCTGTAGCGGGCGTGAGCTCCCCGGCCTTGTATTTTTCAGCCGCCTCTCGAACTGTCCCTTCAACACCAGTGATAACATCCACCCCCGTCTGCTCAAGCACGCTGAAGGCATTGGGCCCGCAATTTCCGGTCAACAAGGCCTCCACGCCTTTTTCGGCGATATCCTTGGCCGACTGCACTCCTGCTCCGCCGCCGACGGCGGTGTTCGGGTTCTGCACTGTTTCAAAGTTCATCGTATCAGTATCAGCATCCACTATTACAAAATACGGGCTGCGCCCAAATCTCGGCTCGACCTGATCGTCAAGCCCTGGTCCTGTCGATGTAACTGCAATTTTCATGGTTACTCTATCCCCGATTAACCCGCATATTTCATAAACCAACGGCATAAAATAGTATAACAAGATGGCAATCAATATGTTAAGTAGCGTTTTCTGGGTAGCTCGGATTTAACAGTGTGTACCTGAGCTGTTAAAACGTCGGTTTACCCTGCGGGCGCATTCCCAGCGGCGCATCTGCTTTGTCAGGCTGCGCTTCGCGTATGCTAATACAGCGGCGCTTGCCTTTCGCGCAGCTGCACCGCTGGAAACGCGTGAAATAAGCAGGTTAAAATGGCCATATTGGTTGAAAAGTCAGGAGGGACGCGCGCTTTGTCCGCCCCTCCCTGTTGTTATTTTTTGCGGCGAGGCCGCAAATTAAATCTTCTTCAGTCTTGTTCTGAAGAAGATTTATCGAGCTGCTCGATGCGTTCGTTTATCTCATCGAGCGACTGCTGCAGGTATTCGGCCTGCTGGCGGAGCGCCTCCTTCTCCTGCTCGGGATTCGGCGCTCCCGCCGGTGCAACACCAGGCGCATAGCCTCCCGGTGCGACTCCAGGATCAGGCACATAGCCTGCGCCGTATCCGCCCCAGACCGGCATGCCGCGGGCCGCCCTGGCCCATCCGGGAAGACCGGTCGCATAGTACCAGCTGCGACGGCCCCGGCCGCCACCTCCGAATCCCGGGCCGCGGTTTCCAAAACCGCCGCGTCCGCCGACCGGATTTATGTAACCCGGCACCGAATAACCTGCACAGTAACCTGCTGCTCGTCCTGTCATCGGCCCCATTCCTGCGGGCCCTGTTCCATCTCCACGTGGCATGATAATGCCCTCCTGTTAAAAAAGGTTATCCTCTTGTCATACGCGCGCCGCACTGCGGACAGCTCATTTTGTTGCATGGCTGTCCTGCAGTATGCGGCGCTTTTGCTCCGCAGCTCGGGCAGACACAGCTTCCGCCCGGCCCGGCTGCATACGGGCCGCCCATCCGGCCTCGGCCTCCCTGTCCCCGACCTCGGCCTCCGATCGGGCCCTGTCCGTCCGGTCCTGTGCCGTCTCCTCGTGGCATTTCAACCACCTCCTTTTTAGTTTTATCTGAAGTATCACGGTTAAACTCGATAGGTGCAGATTGCAACCCTGCCAGACCCACCATCCGGCGTGGGTCGTCTTCGGATTCCCGCAGAACGCAGAAACCTTCGCCTCGCCCCGTCATCGGACCACGGCCCTGCGGACCTGTTCCATCAAACCCAGGCATATTCTTTACCTCCAGTGCGATTCCACATTAGCCCTGTCCACCTCTCTTAGTTCGCCTTTCTTAAATTTCTCCACCGCTTCTTTTACGGTGCAGTTTTCAACCAGGAAAATTCTCACATCAGCGGCACAGAGCGTCCTGAAGGCTTTCGGCCCGACGTTACCCGTTATGACCGCCTCAGCGCCGAAATCTACCACATTGGTGGCGGTCTGCACGCCGGCGCCGCTGACCGCGTTCAGGTTCACGGCGTTATCGTGAGTCTGGACATCGCCGGTTTCGGTGTCCACCACGATGATCCACTCTGCCCTTCCAAATCGCGGGTCGACTTCGCTCGCATCTCCGCTGCCCTTGCCCTGTGCGGTTATTGCCACTTTCATCTTTTTATCCTCTCTTAAATTTTTTCCGAATTCACTTCATTCCGTGCCGCCATCGCGGTCTGCTCCGCCGGCCTTTTCCCAGCCCCCGCCGGCAGCCCGGCATCCGGAAGCGCAGCCCCATCAGTTCGCCGCTGAGATAGGCTTGAAGCACCTCCTCAACATTTCCCGTCACATAAGGGATCAATTCAATACCTGTTTTCTCTATCATACCGGCCAGAAAGTGCGAGACCGCGCCGCAGATGATCACATCCACGCCGAGCCCTTTCACCCGGGCGGCACGCTGAGCGGGCTCCCGGCCCGCTATCTCAACTTCACTGCGCTGTGTCTCGCTGCCCTCCTCGACGGTAACCACCAATAGCTTCCGCGCGAAATCGAACGTATTCGAAACGCTGTTTTTATAAACGGGTATTGCTATCTTCATGT
>PWZK01000196.1 GCA_003567495.1 Candidatus Brocadiaceae bacterium | reverse complement strand
TCCCCGATCTTTTCCAGGCCGGAAATCAGCCGGAAATCAAGGCTTATCTCGGGTTTTTCCTTCACTGTCGCCCGGATATAGCGATCGCCGAATTCGGCTCCGAACCTGAACTCGGTTTCGGCATAACCGCCGGCATCCGTTTCAACTTCCCGCGGAGCCGTGAATTCTATCCCGGACTCTTCCTCCACTCTCTCAAACCGCACCGTCACTCCGGCCGCCGGGTGTCTTCTTCCCCGGCCCCCGAGCCATCCTTCCCGGCGCGGCCCCAGAACCTCCACCCGCAAAGTCTGTCCCTCGGACCGCGGCGCTCCCGCCTGAGCGTCACCCTCGATAATGTTGATTTTTTCCGGCTCCGCCTGAGGCGCTTCACCGCAGCCGGAAAGCAGAAAAAGAGCCGGAATAATCAGCGCCAACCCTAACCCACTGGTTTTAAACAAAGACTTTTTACGCATAGATATCTCGCGCTTGCTTTTATCTGAATCCGACTTGTCATGCGGAACGGGACTCACATGGCAGCCGCGACTTGGCTCGAAGCGAACTGCGGCACAAAAAAAATAAAGGACTGTTTTCCGTTTTTAACCTCTTTGCAAGTCCTGTGTAATATAACCCATAAGTCACAAACACTCAATCCTGGATTTCGTTAATTTCGCCGGAAAAAACCCTAATTTAACCGACTTGGCGTTAGACGCTCGTCAGGGAAAAAACTTCCTACATCGTCGGGTCGGACAGGCGGAAGTTGTTCATTATCATATTCTTAACCTCCAGGAGAGGGTATTTTCGCAAGGAGGCCGTTTTCTGTAAACAGCTAATAATTAACCAATTGCTTCGGTCCGACCCGAATGGCACCATAAAAAAAATTTCTGATTGGCTAATTACATCTTATAATTTTATTGGCTTTTTGAGGGGGGGCACATGGGATGCGCTGTCGAATTGTTTTAATTTGCAAGTTCATACCCTCGTATTAGATTACAGTATTGCAATATCAGTCTCAGCGAAGCAACCACGCGGCAAAGTTATTCAGACGTGGTAAGTCGCGGGGAATCCTGATTCGAGCAAGAACCAGAGTAATCCACTTGAGATGGAGTGGCCGAGGGGTTCCGGTAAGATGCAAGAGTTTTCTGAAGTCGAACGAACTGTATGGTTCTGAATGCGTCGCGGCCAAGGAGAAGTTGCATAAGGGACAGGTGCCGTTCATTGACCTGCTCCTGCAGAGTCTTGGAACTGAACCGAAGGAGTATGAAGCTGCCCATGCTCCTCCAAAGCATTGTAAGTTTCTGAGAAGGCAAATGGACAGTATTACTATAGAGCAGCGTTCTCGCATTATGCGGAAGGTGAAGTCAAAGGATACTTCTCCGGAGCGAATCATACGCTCTTTGCTACATAAAATGGGCTATAGATTTCGGCTTCATCGAAAGGACCTTCCAGGCAATCCTGATATTGTTCTTCCCAAATTTCAAAGCGTTATTTTTGTGCATGGTTGCTTTTGGCATCGACATCGAGGATGCGCGAAAACCAGAACACCTAAATCCAACGTAAATTTTTGGAGACATAAATTCGCCGGAAACATTAAACGCGACAGACGAAATTATAAGCTTCTGGAAGATAAAGGCTGGCGCGTCATGATCATATGGGAATGCGAAGTGGATGGCCATGGTGCGAACGGACTTCCGGAAAAATTAAATATGTTTTTATCCGGTAATTTTTATTTACATAACAGCGTAGATAGTCAATATCAAATAGCTGCTGAAACCGAAGGTTGTTACAAATGATGTCGCCGACAGAGCTATAGAGTGCTTTCAATCAAAAGCTCGAGGATATTACCAAGGAGGACCTGAAAGATTGGCTTAATAATTACAAAAAAAGGATGAATTTATCCAGTGCCGCAGAATCGAAAATTGAAAAACTATATCATGAAGTCAATGTGTTTCGAAAATTGTTTCAAATAAGCTTGACGGACTTTTTGTCTTTGAGCGTGGAAGAGAAGTCCAGATTACTCAAAAGATTCTTACGAGATCATCGTTCAGATAGTGATATGTGGTTATGGTATATGGGACTAAGAGACAGTGAATTGCTTGAAATCATTATGGAAAGTGTTGATGAAAAATGGAAACAATTAGATAAGAAAGAAATCATGACTAGGATTTTCGCTGAAATGCCTGAAATTATTTCGAAAGTGGATTACTCCAGTCTTCGGCATTTTATGGTCCGGGAATATAAATGCTGGGGGCCCGTGAAAGACGTGTTCACAGCTGGTCGCAATTCCAGCAAAGAGCTGTACCCAAAAAAATTCATGCATTTGTTAGAGCGATTGAATGACATAAAAAAATATCTTCTCCAAGCAAATTATGATATCGAAAAATGGAAAGATGAGGCAATGTTTTATGTAACCGATAGAATTGGGAAAAGCGGCAATGCCAATGGTTTGACTGAAAAACAAGCGAAAGAAATAATTCAAAAGATTAAAGCGATTTGACTATTTCCAAAGGCTCCTCCTGTAATGGCGTATTTTTCTCTTCCCATTTTTTCAAGGCTTTGGCGACTGATTGAGCTATATGCCACGCCAATACTGGAGGAACAGCATTGCCGATGATTCTATAAGCCTTGGATGGACTGCAACGGAAAATAAAATCATCCGGAAACGATTGAATTCTGGCGCATTCTCTGACCGAAAGTCGGCGCTTTTCTGAATAATGGAATTCGATATTCCCGTGATGCTCCGCTCGAATTGTCGGGCTGGGATAGTCTGGCCTGATTGCTTTATTCCCCTGGCAATGCGAGCCGTAATTCTTCGCTTTGCTGTATTGGCTCTGATTAGGATGATTTTCCGTTAAATCTCTAATTCCCTCATGAGCCGTGACCCAGGGAAGCAGTTCGGTTTCCCGATCAATCGAATGGGTTTCTTCCGGAAATCGGAAGTCTTGCTGATTCACGTCTCCCCTTACTCCGCATATAAATACGCGTTCACGGGTTTGAGGCACGCCGTAATCGGCCGCCATATGCAATTTATGTTCAATCGTATAGCCATGTTTTCCAGTATTCGCAAAGTCAGTTGATATGATGTCAAGAGCGCTTTCGAGGTTGGTAAGACCTTTAACATTTTCAGCTATGAAAATTAAGGGGTTGGTTAATTCAATCACTCTTTTCATTTGCAAATACAATCTTCCTCTTTCTTCCGTCAGCCCCTTTCGCTTGCCTGCCACACTGAAGTCCTGACAGGGGAAACCTCCGATCACCACATCGCATTCAGAAGGAAAAATCCGCTCCCTTTTTTCTGTCGGCAACAGAGATAAATTATCAAGAAAATCAGCTATGTCACCTTCATGAATATATGTTTTACCGCCTCTTTGCTGGCAAAAGAATTCCTCATAGGCAGTACATGCCTCATGAAGTATGTCATTGGCGAACACCACTTCGAATTCTTTTGTTTCATTAAGGTCGTGACTGACTGGGTAATATTCTTCAAGATAAGAAAAACCTCCTTCAAAACCTAAATCCATGCCCCCGCAACCGCTGAATAAAGAAATAACCTTCCATTTATCGGTGCCAGAGCCATTTACGTTTGTCCCGTAAAGTTGAGTGAACATAAGTTCAAGTGCTTCATTGACAATAGACGATTTCGACTTGTTTTGTGTTTTGGAGTATTTCTCGATTATATTCCAATTCTTGTTTTGCACATAAAAAGCTTTTTTCACCGAATTTTGCTTTAGGCTTCGTTTGTCTGGAGGCGGCCCCGGATGTTTCATGATCATTATTCCTGTAATCCTTAAATTAACCTTGGAATGGTAACCCGGTTACTCTATCTGTGTTTTTTTTAAATACAAATTTTCAGCTTCCGCCGCTTCCCCCGGCTCAAAACGCCGGTTTCGGTATTATAAGAGTAAAAACACTTCCCTGGCCCGGAGCGCTTTGAACTTCCACAGTGCCCCCGTGCAGCTGCATCACGTGTTTTACAATCGCCAGCCCCAGACCCGTGCCGCCGGTATCCCGGCCGCGGTCCTGATTCACCCGGTAGAAGCGCTCGAAAATCCGCGGAATATGTTCGGCCGGGATTCCCTGTCCGTGATCGGCAACTTGAACAATTATGTTTTCCCGTTCATCCTGATACGCTCTCAGCCGAACCGGTGTATCCGGGGGACTGTAATTCAGGGCGTTGGTCAAAAGATTGACCACCGCTTGTTCAAAAATGCCGGGATTAACCTTAGCCGTCAAACCGTCGGGACAGTCAATCTCAATTCCGGCCGCCTCATCCGCCCTTTGTTCCCGACAGGCGGCAGCGGCGGAATAAAGGATTTGCCCTATATCACTTTGCCGCAATTCGAGAGCGTCTTTATCCTTCTGCTCAATTCGCGATAACATCAGTAAATCCCGGATAAGCTGCTCGAAGCGCAGGGTATGGCGCAATGCCACGTTCAGAAAGCGTTCCGCCGCCTGTTTATTTTCCAGTCCTGAATCAAGCACGGTTTCCAGAGAACCGCGAATAGCGGTGATCGGAGTCCGCAATTCATGTGAGACATTGGCGACGAACTGGCGCCGGCCAATTTCCAAGTTACGCATCCGGGTAATATCATGCAGGACCAGCAACGCGCCGAAAGGCTTCTCTTTCGCCGTTCGCAAAACCGATGAATGAACCTGCAGATAGCGAGGTTCTGTTTTTCCGGTGAGGGTTGCCTCATCCTCTTCCCGCACTGTCTCGCCGGCAATCACCCGTTGCGCCATTAACTGCAGTTTCGGTACCCGCACGAGCGCTCGAAAAACCGCTCCCCGAGGGTGTTCCACCGAAAGATTCAGCATCCTCAGCGCCGCCGCGTTAATATTGAGTATTCGTTCTTCTCGATCGATCGCGATTATTCCTTCGCTCATACTGGCGGCAATCGCCATCGCCTCAGCTTTCTCCCGCTGTTCTCCGCGCAAGAGCGCCTGCAACCGATCCGTCAGCGAGTTGACCGCCTCAGCCACTTCATCTATTTCCCGACTGCTGTTAAGGTAAAGGCGGGTATCCAGGGAGCCGGCGGCGATGCTGGCGGTGCGTCGGCGAATATACTCCAGCGGCTCGGTCAGGCGACGGGAAAGCCAAAGACTGGCGACGGCGGCCAGAACCAGCGCGCCCATCCCGATCCCGGCGATTTCCCGATAAACCCGGTTCAATGCCGTCTGAATTCCAGTTAAAGGGCGAGCCAGGCGAATATAACCAAGCTCTTTACCGCCATCCTCGATAAGTCTTGCCGAATAAAGCATATTCTGCCTGACGCTGGCGCTGTAGCGCCGCGCGTAACCGGTTCCTTTTCGGCGAGCCCTCTGAATCTCCGGTCGCAGCAGATGATTTTCCAGTTCCTCGGGAGAACGTTCAGACTCCCCCAGCACCTCGCCCTCAGAACTGATCACCGTCAGCCGAATGCCGATTAAGCTGCCCCTGCTCTGAGCCAGCCGCTGGATGGCCGGCTTGTCGTCCGAAAGCATCAAAGAGCCGAACTGCCGGCTGAGAATTGCCGTTTGCCGCTCCATCTCCTGACACAGAGTCCGCCCGTAAAAATCACGCCAGGAAAAGGAGACCAAAACCACCGTCGCAGTCAAAAAAGATTTTCCCGGATTTATAGTT
>PWZK01000105.1 GCA_003567495.1 Candidatus Brocadiaceae bacterium | reverse complement strand
CCCTGCGGGCGCGCTCCCAGCGGTGCATCTGCTTTGTCAGGCTGCGCTTCGCGTATATGAATACAGCGGCGCTTGCCTTTCGCGCAGCTGCACCGCCTGCCTGCTGCAGGCAGGCTGGAAACGCGTGAAATATGCGGGTTAACGCTGTTCACTGAAATACTTGCCGCTTTTTTAGAACCAATATGATGCCTACCAAAGAACTGGAAAAAACAAACTATTACGAATTGCTTGAAGTTGACCGGAGCGCATCCGAGGAAGATATCAAACGTGCGTTTCGCAGATTGGCCAAGCTTTACCACCCCGACAACAATCCGGGCGCTTTAAAAAAATCGGAGGCGATGCTTAAGCATGTTATGGCAGCTTACCGGGTATTGAGCAACAAGCGCGAAAGGGCAAGATACGACGTTTTGCTCAGCAACCGTCCCGAACGTTACCGGCAGAAGGAAAGCGAAAGCAAGGAGAGAACCGCGCAAATGCGTGCTCAGGCCCTGCTGGAGCATCTGCTTGACTCCAGTGGAACTGAAGCGCTGAAGATTTACGACAGAATGGAGACGGAGGGATTCGACCTCAAAGAACATCTCGGGCAACGGGATTATCTGGATTGCCTCTTTTTGGTCGCGGAACAGCTGGAAGAAGCAGAGCGCGACAGCGAAGCGGCCGATCTGTATGAAGAACTCTATCGCCTTGAAAAGGAGCCGCCCCGGCGACGATACTTCTTTGATGAAATTGAGCTAAGGCTCCAGAAACTGTATAGCCGCAAATTACCGCTCAAAGCGAAGAATACCGAAGAGGAAATTGCATGCTATGAACGTATGCTCGAGTTTGAAATCGACCGTAATGAAGAAGCGTTCATATGGAAAAAAATAGCCGAAGTCCATCTGCGCCGAAATGAAAATAAGAAAGCGGAACAGATGCTTCGCAGAGCTCTGAAGCTTCAACCCGCGCTGAAGGGCACTGCCATAATAAGGTATGAACTCGGGATGGAACCGCCTCAAAAAGACCCTTTCGATTCTGAAGAATAATAAGACCGTATATTTGCCGTATCACGGAGAAAAAGAAGAGATTCTTAAACTACCGGAGGTATCACAGATGGTATTTACTCTCGAATTAGGTCGGCAGGCAGCGGATTTTTCACTCCCTGCGACAGATGGAAAGACGTATTCGCTCAAGGATTTTGACGACGCCGAATACCTCGTTGTTTTCTTTACCTGCAATCACTGTCCGGCTGTGCGAGGGTCCGATGAAGTGACCAGAAAAACAGCGGAAAAATATTCTGCTAAAGGGGTCGGGTTTGTGGGGATCAATGCCAATAGTAAAGAAACTCATCCGGAGGATGACTTTGACTCAATGGTATCACGCATGGCGGAAAAACAATTCCCGTGGGTCTACCTCCGTGATAAATCTCAGGAAGTCGCATATGCCTACGGCGCCCTTCGAACCCCGCATTTTTACGTTTTCGATCAGGAGCGCAAGCTGGTTTATACCGGACGAGGAGTGGATAATCCAAAGGATTCGGAAAAGATCAAGGTAAACGATCTGGACCGGGTGCTCGAAGAGCTTACCTCCGGCAAACCGGTTTCAGTTCCGCTGACAAACCCGATAGGGTGCAATGTTAAATGGTCGGGGAAAGACGCACACTGGATGCCGCCGGAGGCTTGCGATATAGTGCTTGATAATACCTGATTTATCAACCACTTATAGATTGACCGAAGGGTAAAGCCTGATATCGGTTGCGTGATGGAAAATACCGCTGCCGACGGAAGCATAATCGACCATTTCGATGGCCGGATGCTCAACCCCGGGCATGCCATCGAGGCGGCATGGTTCATAATGCTGGAAGGAAAAGTTCGCAGCGATGCCAGTCTCATACGACTCGGCTGCGATATGCTCGAATGGATGATGGAACGGGGCTGGGACGAAGAATATGGCGGTATTTACTACTACCGGGATGTTTTCGGAAAACCGGTGCAGGAATACTGGCACGACATGAAATTCTGGTGGCCGCACAATGAGGCGGTTATTGCAACCCTGCTGGCGCATCGTCTGACGGGAAAAGAAAAATATGCCAGCATGCACCATAAGGTATATAAATGGAGTGAAGAACATTTTTCAGATCGCGAGTACGGGGAGTGGTTTGGTTACCTGCACAGGGGCGGATCCGTTTCAGTGCCACTGAAGGGCACCCTTTGGAAGAGTTTTTTCCACCACCCCCGCATGCAGTGGCTGTGCTGGTTTTTGGAAAATACAGATTAATCCGTATAATCTGCGAAATCTGTGGACAGCCGTTGGCCGTCGTTGTTGTCTGCGCCGTAAACGCTACAGGCAGGCGCAGACACACCAGGAACGCGTGAAAAAAGCGGAGGCCACAGCATCTTTCCATTCACCGGGCGCTTCAGCGATAAACTGGTACTGCGGTTCGCCTGCTGACTATCTTACCAAACTCATCTTCATCAATTGAAAATTCACCATCCGGCAGTATCCGCTTCGCGTCGTCCATACTGTTTTTCTCCACTCAAGTAAGCATCAAAACTTTTTCTCACTGTCAAGCAGCAAAGTTACCGGCCCTTCGTTAATAATTTTCACCTGCATTTTCTGCCGGAACATGCCGCTTTTTACCGTAATACCTTTTTTTCTTATCAGCCCGGCGGTATGTTCGTAAAGTTTTTCTGCGGTTTCGGGCCGTCCAGCCGCAGTAAAAGATGGCCGCCTTCCCTTTCTGCAGTCCCCGTAGAGTGTAAACTGCGATACAAGCAACACCTCACCGTCGATATCAGACAATGAAAGATTCATTTTATCGTCAGAGTCTTCAAACACACGCAGACCGACAAGTTTGCGGGCGATATATTCGCAACCTTCCGTCGTGTCTGATTTCCCAATACCAAGCAGCACGGCAAACCCCGGGCCTATACTTTCACAGACCCCCATTGTTTTAACGCTCACGCTCGCTTCACTTACCCTCTGTATTATCGCTCTCATCTCTAGCCCGCATATTTCATAAACCAACGACAAAGTTTCAATATAAACGACTGTTATGTCAAATCTTACAAGCACATTTTGTAGCTTTTGAAAATCACACTCTGTATTAAAGCCTCAAAAACGGCGATTTACCTGCCTGCTGCAGGCAGGCTGGAAACGCGTGAAATAAGCGGGCTAGCCCGCTTATTTCTCCATACGGTCTCTCAGCTGTTTCACGTAGGCCTCCCGGTCCGTTATCGGATTGCCCGCTACGCCTTCCGTCATTGCGGCTTCCGCTACGGCTGGGGCCACCCATTCTATAACCCGCGGGTCAAAAGCCTTTGGAATAATGTATTCCCTTCCGAAAGAAAAGCCTGTGTTATTGTAAGCCTCCTTTACCGTATCTTCCACGGTTTCTTTTGCAAGAGTCGCCAGCGCCCTTGCGGCCGCCACTTTCATGCCTTCGGTAATATCACTTGCCCTGACATCCAGTGCCCCCCTGAAGATAAAAGGGAACCCCAGCACGTTGTTTACCTGGTTGGGGTAGTCGCTTCGTCCGGTGGCCATGATGATATCGGGGCGCGTTTCTACCGCTGTATCATAAGGTATCTCAGGATCGGGATTTGACATGGCGAATACTATCGGATTCTTTGCCATTGTTTCCAGCATTTCGGGAGAAACAACGTTTTTGACCGAAACACCTACAAAAACATCCGCCCCACGCATGGCGTCTTTTAAAGACCGCAGGCGGGTGTCCCGGATGAACTCTGTTTTTTCCGGCCCAAGGCCGGACCTCCCCTTATGGATCACCCCTTTGCTGTCACACATAAGTACATTGTCTTTTTTCACGCCCATTCTCACAAAAAGCCGCGCGCAGGATATCCCGGCCGCACCCGCTCCGTTAAATACGACTTTTATCTCAGAAAGCTTCTTCTCTGCGAGTTCCACCGCGTTCAGCAACCCTGCGCCCGAAACAATTGCAGTGCCGTGCTGATCGTCGTGAAAGACGGGTATGTTCATCTTGCTTTTCAGCTCCTTTTCTATACGAAAACACTCGGGCGCCCTGATATCTTCTAAATTTATTCCCCCGAACGAAGGTTCCAGAAGCTTTACCGTATCAATCAACTTCTCAGGATCTTCGGTATCGATTTCCAGATCAAAGACATCCACGTCCGCAAATTTTTTAAAAAGCACGGCCTTCCCTTCCATGACCGGCTTTGAGGCCGCAGCACCACGGTTCCCAAGCCCGAGAATTGCAGTCCCGTTGCTTACCACCGCAACCAGATTCCCCTTGTTGGTGTAGTCGTAGGCCGCCTGCTTGCATCTGCCTATCTCTATCACTGGTTCTGCAACTCCCGGCGTGTATGCAAGGCTCAGGTCGTCCGCCGTTCGACACGGTTTTGTGCTGGTGATAGCGGTTTTGCCCGGTCGCTCGCCGGCATGGTAATTTAATGCTCTTTCCTTCAAATCCATCTTACACTCCCGTTATTTTAATTAGTGCAATTTTCCTGAAAATAACAGAAAAAACCGGCCAGGGGGTTACTGTAAATGCTTGAGATATGAGGCCAAAGCTCCATCGGGGGTAAATCATACGCTATTTTCCCGTTTTCATCAAGAAGATATCCGTAAAAAGAACGCTGAAAAGGGGTTTCAAAGTTGCCTGAGGACCCGCTGATTACCAGGAAAAACGTTTTGATCAGCTTGAACTATATCGCTTTTGCCCATATAATGCATCCAGTGGGGGAAAAGGCGAATTTAAACGACATAAAGCAAGGGGGTTTAAAATGGAAGAGATATTATTTTCCACTGATTTAAATGAGGCTTTCTTAGAAAACATAGCTTCCAATATTCCTTTTAAAAATGAGGAAGTTGCGATCAAACTGCACATGGGGGAACCGGAAAACCCCAATCACCTGAAACCAGAAGAAGTCAAACCCTAAATAAAGTCGTTTGCCGTATGCCGTTCGTCTTTTGCCGTTGCCGGGAACGCGGGCGTCCCCGCCCGCATGCTGTTAGTGCGGACGAGACGTCCGCGTTCCAGGGGAAGACGTGGTTCACTGGACATATACAACTTGGTTTGCTGAATACTTGCGCGGAGTAAAGCCCCGGATGATCGCCGCTTTTTTGAGGCTTTGGATATGCCGATTATAAAAAAAAGGTTGCAATTTCACGTTGCCGCGATGGCGGGCGATATATTTTTAAGCATGCTGTCATCTACCTGGAAGGTTTCCATTGAGGATAGCGAGGGTGTGCTTTGCTCTATTGCAAAGAAAGAATATGCATGCATTACAACCTTCTGGCACCGATATCTTTTACCTATGCTCTGTATATTTCGGGGATACCCTGTATGCGTACCGGTAAGCGAGCACAAGGACGGCGAATATGTCGCGCATATTATGGAACGCTACGGTTTGCGTGCGGTGCGCGGTTCGACAACACGTGGGAGCCTGCGTATGATCAGGGAGCTTACTGAAAACATAGCCGCAGGCCTGAGCTGCGCCATAACACCGGACGGCCCTCGCGGCCCGAAATACAGGGTGCAGCCCGGATTCATACTTCCTTCACGCCGCACCGGCGCTCCCGTATATCCGATAGGTGTTGCTGTCAGTAAAAGCTGGGAATTTAACAGCTGGGACGAGCTGGTTCTGCCGAAACCTTTTGCCGGG
>PWZK01000033.1 GCA_003567495.1 Candidatus Brocadiaceae bacterium | reverse complement strand
CCTGCTCGGAGCGGTGATAGCGGGAGTTATAGATTTCCGGGTGCGTGCGAAGGGCCGTGGACAGAAAGAGCATGCCTCCCGCAGGGAAAGGATGGAGTGGTGGGCCGGGATTGTCGAGGTGCTGGGCGGTGATGAGATAAAGGTGCGTGGAAAGGTGCCGGACGCCACGATTGAGCGGACGGCGTCGTGGATGCACAGGCAGGTATCGGGCTCCCTGGCCGCCGTCCGCATGGCCCTGGGTGAAGAAGAGTTTGACCGGTGGCTGGAGACAATGCTTTATCTGGGCGAGATGAAGATGTCGCACCGGCATATAGGGGCAGTGAACCATTACAGAGCCCGGGCAGGGTAGGTAAATCTGCTCATCTTAAAATGCAACAGATTTTCTGACTGCTGGATGACACTGGATAACATGAGAAATGAGGTTGTCTTTGGGGGGAACTGGTGGTATCATAATAGTTGTTTGGGCTCTTGTCTTAATAGCATTTCGGCAGTGTGTATTGAAGAGGATAGCGACATTTTTCCCGACGCCGGCGATTCTTTCAAGCACGCATGGATACGCTGGACACGGGAGACGGAGCAGTTAACTGAGCTGTCGGGTCCGGATTGGGGAAAATATGGTGAAAATGCAGAAAGAAAACTTTAACGAAAACGAAGAGAGAACGGCATTTCATTTGAAACGCTCGGCGAGGATGGCCGAGCTGATACCGTTTGCTTATGCTGCGTTTGCTGTAAGTTTTGGAGACTACCGCCCGGCTTCTCTGGCTATCCTGGCCGTTGGAGCTGTCGTGTTTTACCTTCGAAGGCGACCGCAAATAATCACCGACGACAAAGGGCTGTTTTATCGCTCTTTTTTCCAGATGAAACGAATTAAATGGGAAGAGATATACAGTATTAAGCTGAGTAAGCTCACAGGTTATTCGATCTTTTGGGGTGATACGAGCAAGAATCGAATGCGCACATTCAGGCTACAATGGCGGCCAAAAAAAGCTCTGAAGATATGGAAGGAAATCGAAGGCTTCACAGACCTCCTGAAAATAGTCTTGGAAAAAAGCATCGATGCCGAGGTCGATCCCAAAGTGTTGGAGTTTTTTAATGCACCTGACAAAAAGAAGATGATCCGATACGGGTGGGGATTCGGCTCCTTTTTCCTGCTGCTGTTGATGGCAGGCGTCTACATGCTTTTAAAATTAGTTCACGGAGCTGAAACGCTGGGGTATAACCACATTTTTCTTATCGCCTTTTTGCCTCTGCTTGGCGGACTTAGCGGGATGTTTTTTTCCAGATTTCTCTACATATGGGATGAGGGCGACAAATGGTCCGACCTGGGTCTGCTATACGGTCTTTTTACTTATTCTCCCATATTACACGTCATTATATTATTCAGTTATTCCCTTGCTGTGTGGTCAGTTGTAGTAACAACTACCTTCCTGGCGTTCAGCATGCTCATCTTTTGCTTTCCCACTCTGAGCCACGGCAAAATAGCGGGGTTGCTGCTGGTGTTTGTTCTTCTGGGAGGCACGGGCGGCAAAATCTGCCTTTATAATCCGCATGTCGAGCGGTCCGCACTGAAACAGCTTGATCATTTTTA
Source organism: Candidatus Brocadiaceae bacterium (assembly GCA_003567495.1). Classification (GTDB taxonomy): domain Bacteria; phylum Planctomycetota; class Brocadiia; order SM23-32; family SM23-32; genus PUMZ01. The sequence goes on along the minus strand of PWZK01000033.1, from coordinate 4,142 downwards.
TTGTTCTTCAATCGGCTGGTTCCCGGATGCGCAAAGAATCTGGCTGACGGGCAGGGAAACCATTTTCTATGCCGACGATGGAAGCGATTCTAATGATGATTCAGAAGATTTAGTTATTCTTGATACGGAAAGCGGTCGAATTGTCCATCGGATGCCCGTCGACACTATTCTTCCCAGCTTTTCGTTTCACTGGTCGCCTGAGGGTACCCTCCTGGCTCTGCTTGAGTTTCCTCGTAACAATGACAGAATGCTGTCGCTGGTGGATACCGTTTCTTTTGAAAAAACTCCTTTGCTGGAAGCGGAAGGAATATTACTTCATGAATACGGATGCTGGAATATGAAAGGGAACAAACTTGTCGGCGTGCATCGGAATGAGAAGTCCGACAATGAGGAAAGCCGCATTGTATTTCTCATAGATGTTACCAGCGGAGATGTTTCTGAACTTGTGGAAATGGCGTGTATTGATGCCGTATTCTGGCTGTCTGACGGTAACATAGGCATTTTGCATAAAGAACCGAAACAGATGGGCGACGGCGTTAAAAGGAGGCGATTATATGAGTATCAGGTGAGCCGGCTGGATCCGAAAAACGGTGAAAAAAAGGCGCTTTATGCATCAGGGAAGTACCACAAAGCTGCATATGTTTCTCCACGCGGAAAATATATGTTGCTGCGAACAAAAGACGATCAACCGCTTATAGCCGATCTGACCGGCGGGCGTGAGGCATTGCTGGATGAACGGTTGACGGATTCGCATTTTCTCTATGAAGGCGGCTGGGCGCCGGATGGTTCCGCTATTTTTCTGCCCGTAAAGCGGGAGGGGAAGAAAGAGTATCTTATTTATGAACCCGGACCTGCAAAGATCAGCGTTTTACCGTCCGGTTTTATCAACAGAGTTATAAGCCGGTGCGGAGGTTTAAAGCATTTTCTCGGTTATAATGACGATCACAGCGTTTATCCTCCCTTTTGGCTCCTCTCCAGGGGCGAGACCGAGGCCGTCGAGGTAGCAAGGGGCGGCCTTTTATCGTTGCTTTTATGGGATTGGACGGCGTCCGTTAGCCCGGACGGCAGCAGAGTCATTCACTATGGTCTGTCTTTTTCGCTGAAAAATGACTCCGTGAATGTTGATACGACGATTTATATGAGCGAAATAAGGAAAGATAATTTTTGAGGCATAAACTGTTCTGTGGGAACCGGTATTGAGAAAAACGGGAAGAAAGGCCTGTCCTGGAGAAGAAGTTTGAACGGAGGGAAACATGATAATAAAAAGAATTTTTTGGGCCGCTGTCATAGCCACATTGCTGCCGGCCGCATTAACCGCAGAAGACCCTGAGTCGGTAATCACCCCCAGGGAACTTGTTGATAAGGTTGAAGCTGCTTACAACTCAATGCAGAGTTATAAGTCGGAAGGAACAATAACTGCCGACTACGACATATCCCAAATGCAGATCAGCATGGAAATACCCTTCTCCATGCGGCTGAGAAAACCGGATCTCTACCTTGTTACCTGGAAAATGAAGGTTTCCATGACGCAGAATAACGTCCCCATGCCGGGAACTGTTCAACACGGAGCTGTCTGGAGCGACGGGACGCAGCCCTACCTGTATATGGGAACGATGAATGCGTATTACAAATCAGATACTGACGTAGCGGCCTTAAGCACAGCTGCGGGAGCCTCGGGTGGAGCGACGTTTACCATACCCCCACTATTTCTCAGAGCATTCAGGGAACGTTCCGCTCCCTTTTCCCGCCTGCAGGACTCGCAGATCGAAAGAATCGAGGAAGTGGCCGGTGAAGAGTGCTATGTACTGAGCGGACCGTCTGTTATTTCGAAAAGGGAGACCTACTGGATATCAACCGCCGACTATATGATCAGGAAATATGAGAGATCTCTCGAACTCCCCGAGGGAGGAATCTTACGCCCGGGTAGCAGCGATGCAAGGATCGAAGAGACGCTCAAAAGCATGGGACAGGAGGTTACCGACGAGAACAAGGAGATGATCAGGGAATTAATAAGCCGGTCGGGGTCCATATTCGGGGCCGGTCAACAGAAAGGTTCTGTTATTGAGTACCACGCGACAGTATCTTCCCCCGAACTGGAAAGGGCCGACTTCCGGTTCGATCTCCCGGAAGGGGCGGTACTGAAGGATTCACCGTTTGGAAGAAGACCCCGCCGGGATGGTGCGCCGGAGGCGGATATTCATGCCATGGTCCGGGCCGGGAACGTTCAGAAAGTCATTGAAGTTCTGGAAAAACATCCTGAATTGGCCGATAAGAAGAATGATTTGGATGAGACTCCCCTGCACAGGGCGGTTATCGAACAACAAACAGAGATGCTGAGGGTGCTCCTGGAGCATGGTGCCGATCCTGATCTAAGGGGAGGATCGGAAGGTCAGACTCCACTGCATCGGGCTGTTTCTTTCGGACAAAGACAGATGGTAACGTTGCTGCTTCAGCACGGGGCTGATCCGAATATTCGAGATGATTTTGGCGCCATGCCTTTGCTCTCTATCTATGAATTTGAAACTCCCGAGGAATGGGAAGAAATAGTCAAAAAGCTTCTGGAACACGGTGCGGATGCTAACATGTCCGATACATTTGGACGGACATTTTTGCATATGATCGCCTCGGCTCCGCCGGAACTTGTGTCAATCGCGAAAAATATCGGGAAATCTCTGATTGAGAGTGGGGCCGAGATCAATAAAGATGATTATTATGGGAATACCCCTCTGCATCATGCCGCCGCATATGGAACTATTCCCATGATAGAATTTTTTCTCGATCAGGGCTCGGACCCTTCTGTATGGAACCGACACGGCCGGACGCCTCTGCGCAGGGCCCTTTCTGCCGGGTATCTGGAAGAGCCGATTGACAGGGTGGTGGATGCGTTTTTAGCCGGAATGGAGGGACACGAAATATTCACGGCGGCGCGGCATGGGGAAACGGATGTGCTGCGCGAGATGCTAAGCCGCGATGAAGGGCTGACTTCCAGCAAGGACCCCGCCGGCTGGACAGCTCTTCACTGGGCGGTATGGGGCGGTTTACCCGAAACAGTGCGACTTTTGCTGGATAGCGGCGCCGATCCGAATGCTGTAGGGGCGGGGCACATGCGGCCCATCGAACTGGCGGCCTGCCGGGGGCATACCGATGTGGCGCGGATTCTTTTGGAGCACCCGTCCCACTACCCGCTTGATTACGAGCCGGGCTCGGACGGCTGGAGCGCACTTCACTTTGCCGCGCACTGGGGGCAGGAAGAAATTGCAAAGCTTTTGGTAAAACACAATGCGGATCTATATGCCCGTGACATATGGAGCAACACGCCCCTGTATCAGGCCGTCCGCATGGGTAGAGTGAAAACGGTAAAAGTACTTATCGAAGCCGGCGCGGACATTGATGTCGAAGGTCTGGGATATCAGCATCCTCTGCATGTCGCGGCCCGGGGCAATGATCCAAAACTCGTCAGTGTCCTTATCAAGGCTGGTGCGGAGGTTGACGCCAAGAGCAGATACTCTGGCGAATCTCCCTTTTTTGGGGCGCTGGCTTACGGCCGAGAAAATGCGAACGTAGTGGCCGTCTTACTCGAACATGGAGCTGACCCAAACGCAGTAAACAAACACGGGGCTAGAGCATTTACCTGGGTGCGTTCTCCGGAAGTTGTCCAGCTTTGCATTGAAGCGGGAGCTGATGTGAATGCGGGGGATCAGTACGGGACGACAGCTCTTCACCATGCGGTGCGACGTGAAGATAAAGATGTAATCAGGGTGCTTCTCGATGCCGGAGCCGATGTAGAAAAGAAAAAAGCAGACGGTAAAACCCCGCTTGACCTGGCTCTGGAAACCGGAAACGATGAAATTATAAAGCTTTTGCAGGAAGCTATAAATGATAAACCCAGCAAATAATCAAAATACTATGAGGCAAGCCTCCCCTGCGGTTTGGGTTCCGGTGTTGCCAGCGCTTTTCTGGAGTCTTATATTTTTTATGGCCATTCCCCTGCCGCTTCGTTTGGTATTGCCTGGCATATTCGATACTTATGATATCATGGTCGATGCACTGCCTGACTTTATCGGTTGGATTATTCTCATCATCGCATTCAGCAGATTGGATGTCGCCGCAGACGGCAGGAAGGGCTTTCTGTGGCTTTGCTG
>PWZK01000201.1 GCA_003567495.1 Candidatus Brocadiaceae bacterium | reverse complement strand
GACGAGTTCCTCCATGCCGGTCATGGCACTGCTGCCCGCTTCACTCGATAAGCTGCTGGGCATATATCTGCTTGCACGCGTATGCACCGACATATTTGTTCTGAGCGCCGCTGCTATGGGTGTGGTTCTTCTTGTGGGGGGGGGCACGGTTCTGTTTGCCGTGATGATGGCACTCGTGCAGAAAGATGCGCGCAAACTTCTCTCGTATCACGCCGTGAGTCAGGTGGGTTATATGGTTATAGGATTCGGCACTGGCGTGCCGATAGGGTTTGCCGCAGGGTTGTTCCACATGCTGAACAATGCCATTTACAAAACAGGCCTCTTTCTGACTGCCGGCGCTGCAGGTAAGGAGAAGGGCACATTTAACATAGCTGACATGGGCGGGCTGGCCAGGTTCATGCCGGTTACTTTTGTCTGCGCGCTGATATTCTCGCTCTCGATTTCGGGTGTGCCGCCTTTCAACGGGTTCGTATCCAAGTGGATGGTTTATCAGGGCGCCGTAGCCGGACTTGTTGAAGCGGACGGCGCCGTTTTGCCTGCGATATTCGTCATAGCTCTGATTGCCGCGTTTTTCGGGAGTGCGCTTACGCTTGCCAGTTTCATTAAATTTCTCCACTCGGTGTTTCTGGGCCAGGAAGCGGACCCGGAGCGGGCCGCGCCCGCCGAAGCGCGTGTGGGCATGAGGTATCCTCTTATAGTTCTGGCGGCATTATGCGTGATTTTCGGCGTTTATCCGGCCCTGTTCATGGACCATGCCGTTTTGCCATGGCTGCCCGATGCCGCAGTATCGGTCGGCGAGTGGGACGCGCTGTTGGCGTTTATATTGCTCGCGACGGGTCTGCTTGTCGGGCTGGCGGTTGTTTTTTGGGGTTTTGTGCGCTCAAAAATCAAGGTTTCAAGCGCTTATTACGGCGGGCAGGAGGCAAGTGAAGAGATAAACTACCGGGCCACCGAATTTTACAAAACCCTCCAGGAAATTTCTTTGGTCAGGAAGTTCTATGGTGTAATTGAACACAAGCTGATGGACATGTATCGCGTTTTGACCCTGACCCTTGAGCTGGTCGGCACCTTGCTCTATTACCTCGTTGACAGGCTTATAGACGTTTTTACAACACTGGCGGCACTGTTTGTTCTGGGGGTCGGCAACGGGCTGAAAAAGCTTCACACCGGGAACCTTGATTTTTATCTGCTCTGGTGTTTGCTTGCCATGGTGGTTATTCTGTTTATAATTGCAGGTTGATAAAATGATAGAACTGCATATAATATTGCTGTTTATGATAGTGGCGGCGTTTCTTGCCATTGAAATGAGGGGCCTTCTTTCGAGCGTTATAGCGCTTGGCGCGGTCGGCATGGGGCTTGTGCTCCAGTTTCTCCTCCTCAGGGCTCCCGACCTGGCGATCGTGCAGCTTGTGGTGGAGATACTGATCCTGATAATACTTATCCGTGCCACGGTAAAACTGGACAGGCCTTCCGAGTCGCGCCTGCGCGAGAACTGGGCGTATTTGTTCTGCGTATTGCTTTTTGGCGGCGTGTTTTTGTTTTTCGGATACAGGGCGCTTACGGGCCTGCCGGTTTTCGGAGATCCGGCAATGCGCGTCAGCTCCTATTACATAGAGAATGCGCTGGAGGGCACTGGTGCTGCAAACATTGTTTCGGCGATTCTTCTTGATTTCAGAGCATATGATACGCTCGGCGAGGTAACCATACTGTTTACTTCCATAGTAGGCGCGATAGCGGTACTTCGAAAGATAGGGAGAAAAAAATGAAAGAGCACGGCATGAGCCTGCCGGTAAAGAGGATAACCCGTATAACGGTGGCTCTGATATTTTTTTACGGCCTGTACATAGCTATTCACGGCCATCTGAGCCCGGGAGGCGGGTTTGCGGGCGGGGTGATATTTGCTCTTTCCATGATACACATAGTGCTTGCGTTCGGGCGTGAGAATACAATGAAGGTGCTATCCGGCGCTGCGGCATCGATGCTTGAGTCCGCCGGTGCGCTGGCTTTTCTTCTGATAGCGCTGGGCGGCGTGTTCGCCGGTGCGTTTTTTCTCAATTTCTTGCCCGAAGGCGAGCCGTTCAGTCTTTTCAGCGCCGGGACCATTGTTTTTTCCAATATGGCCATATTTGTTAAGGTGGGTGCGGGGTTGTTTGCCGTCTTTCTGGTCATGGCACTGCTGCGCACGGACGATAGCGTTCAGAATAACGAAGGAGAAGATCGATGAGTCTTTATTTCATGGCACTGGTTCTTTTTTGCATCGGGGTTTACGGGCTTGTAGTGAAGAAGAACCTCATCAAGAAGATTATCGGGCTCGTCATAATAGAAAACGCCGTGAACCTGTTTTTGATACTTACAGGGTTTCGCACGGGCGGTGAGGCGCCGATACTCGAGAGAGGGATGGAAGCCGTGCCGGAGCATTTTGTCGATCCGCTTCCCCAGGCGATGATACTGACTTCAATCGTAATAGGACTCGGGGTTATAGCGCTGCTTGTAGCGATATCGGTGAGGATATACGAGAAGTATGGAACCTTTGATGTGACCAAGATAACGGAGTTAAAGGGATGATTCCTGTATTTGTAATAATACCACTGGCCTGTGCCTTTGTGATCCCGCTGGTCGCAAAGAAATATGAGGTGCTTGCGCCCGCAGTCGCCGGGGTGGGCTCGTTTCTTCTGCTCGTTTTCTCCATATGGAGCATTTTCCTGCTGGGCGGAGATGGGCATGTGGTTTATGAAGTCGGCAACTGGCAGCCGCCGGTCGGCATACCAATGGTGGTGGACGGGCTTTCCGTTCTGATGCTGCTGGTGGTAAACGTAACAGGTTTTCTGTCTCTTGTGTATTCTGTTCCGTACATGAAGAAATTCACTTCGGCAAGGTATTACTATACCCTGTTTGCGCTGCTGCTTGCGGGGCTTAACGGAGTGGTTATAAGCGGCGACCTGTTTAATCTCTTTATATTTGTCGAAATAACGGCAATAGCCAGCTATGCGCTGGTGGCTTTTGGCACCGAAAGACAGGAGCTTGAGGCCGCTTTCAGGTATGCGGTGCTGGGCACGCTCGCTTCGGCCGCGATACTGCTTGGAATAGGTCTTGCCTACAGCCACACGTCCACGCTTAACCTGGCGGACATGGCGGAAGTTTTGAGTGCCGAGGGAGCTGGAGGGGTGGTTATACCTTTTGTTACGGTTTTGTTCGTGGCCGGATTCGGGCTGAAGGCGGCGCTTGTGCCGTTTCATTCGTGGCTGCCGGATGCGCACCCCGCCGCGCCCGCGCCGATATCGGCGATGCTTTCCGGCGTTGTTATAAAAACCATAGGCGTTTATGCGCTGGTTCGCGTGCTTTTCAATGTGTTCGGCATGACGCAGGCCACCACCGACGTGCTGATATGGCTGGGAATTATTTCGATGGCTGTCGGGGTGCTCCTTGCAATCGGGCAGTGGGACTTCAAGCGCTTGCTCGCATACCACTCTATCAGCCAGATAGGCTACGTTGTGTTTGGCATCGGGTTGGGCACGCCGCTTGGCATCGCGGGTGGGCTGTTTCACCTTTTCAACCATTCTCTGTTTAAATCCCTGCTGTTTCTTAATGCGGGCAGCGTTGAACAGGCAGCGGGGACCAGAAAGCTCGATGAATTGGGCGGGCTTTCCGAAAAGATGCCGGTTACGTCCTGGACATCGCTGGTCGCTTCTCTTTCGATCGCCGGCGTTCCTCCGCTTTGCGGGTTCTGGAGCAAACTGATAATAATTATCGCTGCGTTCCAGGCTGGCCATGTGATCGGCGCCGTAGTCTGTATAGGCACGGGGATAATTACGCTGGCCTCTTTTCTCAAAGTGCAGAGATATGCTTTTTTTATGCGCAAAGGGGAGGTTAAGGATTTTATAAAAGAAGCGCCGCTGCTTATGCAGATATCAATGGTTGCACTTGCAGTGTTGTGCGTGCTGGTCGGCATTTTATTTGTGCCGTTTCTGAGCGAAGTAATACAGCCGGCAACCGATGTTCTTCTCAGGGGGACGGGTGCTTTCGCTGATTTCAACTTATTGGGGGTTTGACCCGGGAATGCGTTCAAGAATTCTTACCTTTATTATCGTAATGGTGTTTTGGTTTCTGATAACATTCAGCATTGACCTTCAGCATGCGATCGTGGGCCTTTTGCTTGCTTTTATAGTTGCTATGAGCGGCGTGGGCGATATGTTCGCCGGCAAAGCGGGCAAGTGGCTTTCTGCAAGAAGGTACTGGTTTTTTGTGTTGTATGTGCTGATTTTTCTCAAGGAAGTGGCCAAGGCCAACATCGATGTGGCCTACAGGGTGCTGCACCCCGAGCTTCCCATAAGGCCCGGAATTGTAAAGGTTAAAACCGATATTAAATCGGAAACGGGGCTTACGTTTCTTGCAAACTCCATTACGCTCACACCCGGCACGCTTTCGGTTGACGTTGATGCTGAAAACGGAATCATATACGTGCATTGGATATATGTTAAAGACAGAAATATTGAAGAGGCTTCGCGGCTGATAGCCGGAAGGTTCGAGAAAGTTATAAAAGAGGTGTTCGGATGAGACATCTGAAATGGTTTATCGGGCTGCTTTCACTGGCGGCCGTCATAGCCTGTATATTTTTGTATCCCGCAATAGATGCGCAGACCAGATACATGCTGTTTTTACTGCTGGGGTTTTTGATGGTTATGTACCGTCTTCTTAAGGGGCCGACGCCGGCCGACAGGGCGGCGGCGACCGATATCATGGGCATACTTGTCATAGGATTCTGCGCAATACTCGGTTTTTATACGGGCAAAGCCTGGTATCTGGCCATAGCGATCGCCTGGGCGCTTCAGAGTTTTATCGGCATACTGGCACTGGCAAAATTCCTGGAGGGGAGAAATTTCGATGATTGAAGTCATAGCACATATCTTTATAATAGCAGGCATCATTTTTGATCTGCTCGGATGCATAGGTATGGTGCGGCTGCCCGACGTTTACAACCGCCTTCAGGCCTCGACGAAGTGTGTTACGCTCGGCACATGCAGCATTCTTTTCGGCGTTTTTGTGAGATACGGTTTTTCTGCGATGGGCATGTCGGCGCTTGTCTGCATTGTTTTTCTACTGCTCACCGCGCCGGTGGCCGCCCATGCGCTTGTAAGAGCCGCCCATCGCTCGGGATTTGAGCTGGACGAGATAACGGTCTGCGATGATTATAAGGACGATAGCGACCTGAGAACGTAGGGCGGGTATGATGTAGGCGCTTAATATAGTAACATCGACAACGACAAAGACAACGAAAATCCGCAGATTTCGCAGATTTCGCAGATTGCGCTGATTTACGACCACGACGAACGACAAAGACAGAAACCGCGAAGACGCAAAGGACGCAAGGACGACTACGACAAAGGCAAAGGCAACGGCAAAAAATCAGGGTGACGACAACGGCGAACGAAAACAACGAACGGCAAAGGCAGGGAGTCGCGTAGCAGCATGTGCCGTCAGGCCCGAAGGGCCGTCTTATTCACCTGCCTGCGCCGCAGCGCGGCAGGCAGGTAGCCCGGGGCGCAAGCCCCGGGGAAAGGGCGCAAACAATAGAATAGAGCCCCGTAGGGGCGATTCAAAGCATGTGTAGCTCATTTCGACTATTAAAACTGCTGATCATTGCCGGGAACTCTAAATGAAATATCCAAAATTAAGAGAACTGAAAGAAGCTGTAACGGCCCTGATAAAGGGCCCCTACACCTCCAGGTTCCCGTTTGAGCCGCATGAG